>JBIKSI010000062.1:0-19080 GCA_044348665.1 Crocinitomicaceae bacterium | reverse complement strand
ACACAGGAGCTTCACTAACTTCATTTCAAATCTTATTTCAGGCCTAATTGCGTATAGCTTTTTTCCTAAAAAACCAGCTATCAAATATGATGTAGATTTATCTTTACAATTGGCACTTTATTGATCGAACTGAGGTTATAAGTAAAAGTGGGAATAATTTAACGATAGTTTCAACTCAATATTTCAACAACAAATCTAATAGCGAATTTAAAAAAGAATTTGAATCTCTTTTTAATAATTATTTAAATGAGGAGATTTCACTTTTTGATTTTATTAATATAAATAAACAAGTAAAATCTTCTGAGAGACATGCAATTATTGATGATTTGAATATTTGGGACTTGAATAATGATAAAATATTGTTCTTTTCAATATATACTGGAAAATTGTCTCATACATGATATTTTAGAGAAGAATCAAGACGTGAAACATGGTTTTATAATTCTTTGATAAAAAATCCAAATTCTTTATATCAAAAATTATACAATGTTAGGAAGGAATCAGTAAGCGTGATAATTGACTCTATTCTTTTACAAAATAATTATGATTCTTTGATTGTAAACCAGATACTAAAAGATAGAAAAAACTGGAGAATAATTTAGTTCCATTTTTTTGTTCATGATTATGAGCTTTAATTAGTGTTAATTTCAAGTCAATTACATTCTTTACCTATTCATTAATTTGGCTTTGCTTTAAAGTTCTAATCTATATTTCAAGATATTTTTGAAATAACATTTAACCATATTCCGAGAAAAATATGTAATTTTGTATCATGTCAAAAAAAGAAACATCTTGCTCGTTTTGCGGACGACCTAAAAATCAAGTTGGTATATTGATTGCCGGACTTTCTGGTCATATTTGTGAAAGTTGTATTACTCAAGGTTACACCATTGTTCAAGAAGAATTTCACACAAATGCAAAACCAATAAGTAAAGGCGAAGAAGCTTTAAAATTATTGAAACCAATTGAAATCAAATCGCGTTTGGATGAATACGTAATTGGTCAAGAAGATGCAAAAAGAGTTTTGGCTGTAGCTGTTTACAATCATTACAAACGTTTAAATCAGAAGGTTAGCAAGGACGAAATCGAAATTGAAAAATCGAATGTAATTTTGGTTGGAAGAACTGGAACCGGAAAAACTTTATTGGCAAAAACAATTGCTAAAATGTTGAATGTTCCTTTTTGTATCGCCGATGCAACTGTTTTGACAGAAGCTGGTTATGTTGGAGAAGATGTGGAAAGCATTTTATCACGTTTGTTGCAAGCTGCTGATTTTAACGTAGAAGCGGCACAAAGAGGTATTGTTTTTATTGACGAAATTGACAAAATTGCCCGAAAAAGTGACAATCCTTCCATAACACGAGATGTTTCTGGTGAAGGTGTTCAACAAGCATTATTGAAATTATTGGAAGGAACGGTTGTAAATGTTCCACCTCAAGGAGGAAGAAAACATCCTGAACAAAAAATGATTCAAGTTGAAACTAAAAATATTTTATTTGTTTGTGGTGGAGCTTTTGATGGAATTGAAAAAATTATTGCTCGAAGAGTAAATACACAAACCATAGGATTTACTTCCAAAGAAGACGTTAAAATAGATGGTGACAATTTCCTAAAATTCATTAATCCTACAGATATCAAAACGTATGGTTTGATTCCAGAATTAATTGGTCGTTTTCCTTCCTTAACATATTTGGAACCTTTAGATGCTAAAAGTTTAAAACGAATTTTGACGGAACCGAAAAATGCTTTGGTGAAACAATATTTGCGTTTGTTTGAAATTGATGGTATCAAATTAAGTTTTGATGGAGATGCTTTAGATTTTATTGTTGAAAAAGCAATCGAATTTAAACTTGGAGCGAGAGGATTACGCTCAATTTGCGAAGCAGTTTTAACCGATGCGATGTTTGAATTACCTTCCAAGGAAGAATCAGAATTCAGGTTGACATTAGAATATGCGAAGGAAAAATTCTCAACGTCTAAGGTTGCCATGTTGAAAGTTGCATAGATTTCAAATTGGTAGAAATTCTATTCTTCGTCTTCCAAGAAGAAATCCCCTGTTTTATTTCCTGATTTTGTGATTAGGTAGTAAATAAATGTATTGATCACAAAAAGCGAGAAAATTATCTTGTCAAATAAGGTAGTATCCTCTTTGTAATAATCAATTCCCATATAGAATAGGAGCAAAGCTAAATAAAAAACGATTGGTATTCCAATGAAATATTTAAACGATGGTTTTTGTCTCCACATGAATACAATTCCTACAAAAATGGCTGTCCAGCATAAAATGCTTAATTTGTGAAAATTCAATAATCGATTTAAAAATACGCTTGGATCAAAACCTAATTCTGAACCTCGATTTAAAATTAATATTTCAACATTTAATTTTTTGACATCCAAAATTATTTCTCGGAAAGAAATTGCGGAGTAACTTAGAATGTGCCACAAGATGAAAATGAACCAAATAATGATATTCAGATAAATAATCATTTTTGGTAACATTTCAGGATTTTTTTCACCAAAAATTATTCTACCTAATTTATTTAAAAGAGGAATGGGACTATTAAACTTAGTGTTAGCAGTTTCTTTATTTTCGAAATATTGATTTTCACCTTCCATAAAAAAAATCCCTAAAAATAAAAAAGGAACTCAACTTCTTGAATTCCTTTACTTTAGTAGCGGGGACACGACTCGAACGTGCGACCTTCGGGTTATGAGCCCGACGAGCTACCAACTGCTCCACCCCACAATATTCATTTAATTAACTTAAATGCACTGCAAAGATACAACCTTTTTTCTTATTGGCAACACTTTTATGAAAAAAAATATTTTTTTTATCAATTTTAGTTAAAATAATTCACATTTCAATAATTGCTATTATCTTTATCATTTAAAATAAGAAGTACAATTAATTAAAAACAAAGAATATGTTTGGAAAAGACGAATTTAGAAAATACGCTACAAAACATCAAGGGATTAGCAGTATGCACTTAGAAAGTTACATTGATTCTTCATTAACTCCATACATCATTGAAGAACGTCACATGAATATGACACAAATGGATGTTTTTTCACGTTTGATGATGGATAGAATTATTTTTTTAGGGACAGGAATTAATGACCAAGTGGCAAATATTATCAATGCTCAGTTATTGTTTTTGGAATCAGTAGATCCTAAAAAAGATATTCAAATTTATATGAATTCTCCGGGTGGATCTGTTTATGCAGGTTTAGGTATTTACGATACCATGCAATATATCAAACCAGATGTTGCAACAATTTGTACTGGAATGGCAGCTTCTATGGGAGCGGTTTTAATGTGTGCTGGAGCACAAGGAAAAAGATCTGCTTTGAAACATTCACGTGTGATGATTCACCAACCATTAGGTGGTGCACAAGGTCAAGCATCTGATATCGAAATTACTGCAAGAGAAATTCAGAAATTGAAGAAAGAATTGTATGACATCATTGCTTTTCATTCAAATCAAACGTATGAAAAAGTGTATGCTGATTCAGACAGAGATTATTGGATGACTGCTGAAGAGGCAAAAGCTTACGGAATGGTGGATGAGATTTTGGTTAGAAATCCAAAATAATTCTTAAACAATAATTTTTAAAAACTGCTTCGAAATCTTTTAGTTAAATTTTGAAGCAGTTTTTTTTGTGCCCTGAATTTTGGAATTAATTTCTAATCAACTTGTAAATCAGATTACCTTTTTCGCTCATGATTTTCAATTCATAAACTCCTTGTGCGAAATTTTCAAGGTTCAAAATCGAAGATTGATTTCCAATTTTAACTACTTTTCCAACTGCATCGATTAACTCAAAATTGAATTGCTCAGTACTCTCAATATTTACCAAACCTGAACTTGGATTTGGATAAATTTTGAAAAGTGAGACAAGTGAATTTTCTTGAATTGATTCACAAATATCCACCGTTATACTACTTGTTGCTTGATTTGAACAGGAAGTTAGAATATCGGTAAAAGAATAAATGATCTCAAAAGTACCTGGTTCATTTGGAGTAAAAATATTATTTACAATATTTTCTCCCATGTAAATTCCACCTAAAGGTAAACCAGAAAACATTTCAAAAGGGGCAAGATAATTGCAAATAGGATCAAATTGATCAAGGCTCACTTCGGGCAACGGATTGACAAAAAGTGAAAAACTTCTGATTTCACCTTGACATCCATTATTTGAAGCTTGGACTTCGATGATTGCTTCTTCATTCCCTGTAAGTGATTGAAAAGATGAAATAGTTCCACTTCCATTTGCAGCTAAGCCAATCGAAGGATTTGAATTTGTCCACGAAAATGTAGTTGCGTTTGATCCTGAAAAAACGATTTCTTGAAAATTATCATTCAAACAAACTGTTTGATTAGGGATAGAGTCTAAACTCACTTTCTCTAAGACATTCAAATTAAATGTGATTGGAGTTCCAACACAAGCTAAATTGGATGGAGTAAGCGTAATTTCCGCTTGTTGATTGTCTACAATAGGAGTGAAGCTAGTAATATTTGCGTTCCCATTTGCGGCTAAACCAATTGATGGATTTGAATTTGTCCAGGAAAATTGACTTCCTAATGAACCAATAAAATTTATTTCAGCAAAACTCTCTCCAAAACAAATAGTTTGATCTGAAACTGCTTGAGCGGAAGGGTAGTTTATTACATCTATCTCCAAAGTTTTGTTTTGAGGACATACTCCTGTCGTTGTATATGTTATTTGGTAAGATCCAATTAATGTATTACTTAAATTTATTTCACCAGTGATTGGATTCACTTCGGTGTCAAAAGTATTTGCAGAGAAAACTCCTCCTTGCATTCCTTCAATTTGAGGAAGTGGATTTGTTGAGAATTGACAAAAAACAGTGTCACTGTAAGTGAAATTTGCATTTGGAATTCCATTGATAGTAACAATTGTTTGAGCACTACAACTTTGTGTTCCACTTGTTGCTGTCACTGTATAGGTATGGGAACCAGCAATTTGTGGAGCAAGAATTGCGGTCGGATTTTGTAGATTTGAAATCACACCGTTTGCATCCTGCCATTCGTAACTTGCACCAAAAACATCTGAAACAAACAAATCAAATGCATTCGAAACACAAGAATCGGAATTATTTGAAGCAATTATTGGACAAACACAAGATCTAACATTAATTTGATATTCGATTTCTGAATTTGGTCCACAAGAACTGCTGTTTGTAAACGAACTCACTCGAACTCGATTGGAGTCTAAATGAGAAGGTTTGAAATAAATGGAATTTTCAGAAACCAAGGTAATATCTGAACTTGGATTCCATTCAAAAGTTCCGTCACCACCAGAAGCTGTTAATAAAACGGAATCGCCCAAACAAATATCGACTGCTTGTGGTGAAATCACGATTGGACTAGAAATTGAACTGGTAGAACCAAATACATAATCGCAAATATCTCCACTTTGTCCATCAATCATCATATAATATTTGTGTCCTGGAATCAATCCACTTGCCGAGAGTTGTTTGTGACCTGGTGGAACATAATTTGGATCCCAGCAAGCCAAATTTTGAACTGGCCCAGCACAATTTTCAGCATCAAAAATGAATACTTGTATTCCTAAATTCGTCACGGAACTAGTTACCCAAACATTTAATGCGATTGAATCAGTATCAGGAACAAATGACACAAAGGAGTTGTTTTCAAGAGTTCCACAGAAAGATGAAGAGAATTCTGGCCAGGTTTCAGTGGTATAAGTTCCTGATGTTCGACCACAATAACCGTTAAAATCGCAAAGTGCAAGTGCATTTTGACAATCATTTCCAGCCGCTTGATTATTTGTACAAGTTGGCAAAGGCAGGTATACTCCAGTACATATTTTAAATGTTGTAGTTTGAGCTAAATTACTTGTTGAATAAACGCGCACGTAGTAGATTGAATCTGGTGTTAAGTCGGGTAAAATACTTGAATTTGCATCGTTACAACTTAGGTTTATTAAATTTGCACAAGTTCCGCTGTAAACTGAGTGGTAAATATCCGTGTTTCCCAATACATTCAATAAATTTACAGCATGTGTAGGGCTATTTGCCACAAATTTATACCAAACATCGTCGTCGTCATTCGTGTTTGAACATGAATTTGCTTGAATGGATGGAGTGGCATTATTTAAGGTTCCAGATGCAGTAATGGTGCATGAATTATCGACTTCACTTTGCACCAAAGTTGCATTGACACACTCATCATTTGCTGGTGGAGGTGGAATCGTAACACAAACATCAAAATTCAATAGTAAATTACTGGTGCTTACTGAATTATAAACCCTGACATAATAGGTGTTTCCAATGATTAAATTAGTCAGTGCTCCAAATGAAACTGCACCATAAGTGGAACAAAAAACTGTTGCACCCAAATTATTGCAATTCCCGCTATAAACACTCCATCTCAAATCATATTGATTGTAAGATTGAGGCATATTTGTGATGTTTTGCAAGCTTAAATTATGTTTCGTAGAGGTGGCAGTAAATTTAAACCAAACATCATTTAATGGCACTACTGTACCACAATTTCCACCTCCTGTTGAATTAGTTGCGTGAAATAAAGTTCCGTGCACCGATGAATCACAATAAATACCTTGTGTAACAGGAATTTCATAAGCATTTACACAATTATCATTTGCTGGGATAAAATATTTCTTGAGGCAAATAGTAAATTGATCTACAGGCCAAGATGGATAAACTGGAGTGAAAATCCTTAAATAATAGGTGTTTCCGACGACCAAACTATTTAATGTTGTTGAAGTACTGCATGTCATTAAATTAACTAAAGAGGAACAGTTACCCGCATACAAAGCAATTTGTCTATTAGTTGCATAACCGTCCACGTTTTCAAAACTGATCTCCATTTTGGTACTGTTTGCTACAAAAGTATACCAAACATCATCGTTTGTTGCATTACATTGCGTTGTTCCATAATAACTTGGACTTACTCCAGTCGTAATATTACAACTTAATGTGGTGTCACAATCGTAAGAATCGTTTACAGGGATTTGAATCGCACCCGAACATGCATCATTAGGCGGAATTATTCCCGTTTGCGTTGAAATACAAATATCAAAATTGGCGAATGTTGTTTGACCTAGCTCCTTATAAACACGAATAAAATAGGAGTTGCCAGGAATTAAATTATATAACTCTTTGTGAAAATAAGGTGAAGTTCCATCTTGACAAGCAATTGGACTTCCTAAAACTCCACAAATTCCATTGTAGACTGAATATGCGATATCATAACCATAAGGGAATGTAATCCAATGACTTGTATCTGTTGCTGTAAAGTGGAACCAAACATCATTTTCACTTGAATTGGTGCAGGTATTATTTGGAGTTGATGGACTTGAATTTTCGAGACTCCAACTTGTTCTATCAAAACATTCAAACCCTTGGTTTACAGGTAATTCTACAGAGTTTTGACATTCATCATTTATTTGAGGACTCGTAATACAAACAGTAAAATTTGTGGTTTGATCCGCAGTTATCGTTGAAGTATAAACACGCAACAAGTAATTTCCTCCAACAATAAGGTTGTTTAAAGAGGTATATGAGGGATAACATCCAATTTGAACTAAAGTTGAATTGAAATAAGAATACAGGGCAAATCGCAATTGACTATTCGTCCCTGAAGTTCTCGTAATATTGACAAATTGAGAACTGTAAGTTGGAATCAAGGAAAACCAAACATCGTCATTATCTGCCACAGATTCATTGCTACATGTATTAGATTCGATAGATGCAGTGGCTTTATAAATGGATCCAGATGTGCTTAATAAACAAGGAGTTGTATCATTTACAATTAACGGAAGAGCATTTACTAAATCATCATTCGTCGGTACCTCTGCATTTTTAATACACACAATAAAGGAATCAGCGACGACAACTGAATTACTTCCACTTGCAACCCTCATTAGGTAAATGGAATCAGGTATTAGACCTGAAACTACAAACGAATTTGTGTAATTTCCTGCTGCAAAATGGATGGCATCACTACATTTTTTGTAAAAATAAAGGTCGAAAACACTATTACTGATATTTGGATTAGTAACTGTTACAGCATGAGATGGGCTACTCGCTTTAAATTTTATCCAAACATCATCTTCTAAAGAATAAAAATTTGTAGGAAACATGGAAGGCGTTGCTCTAAAGAAACTTCCAGTATAAGTGCTATCACAAACTATGTCTTCATTTATGTCAATCAAAGGGGCATTTGCACATTCATCATTTGCTTCTCTTGTAGAAACCGTTTTAATGGTCACAGAACATGGGTAATAAGCTAGTGCTTGCGCTGCATGAAATTTTAAGTAATACGTTTCTCCAATTTGTAAATTTTGAAGTTGATTTGCATATTTTCTGTCGCAAAACATACTTGTTAAATTATTACACGTTCCACTGTAAAGGTCGTATTTGAAGTGATCGCCAGAATTTAGATATGAACCAGTTATATTCACAATGTGATTGGTGTCCAATGCGGTAAATTTGTACCAAATATCAGCTAAATCAGTACTTGGACAATCAGTTAAATCGTTTGATTGCGTGGAGTATAACGCAGTAATTGATACTCCGCCATTTGTATTTGTTGGGTTGACCGTTAATTGAATTGCTCCGGAACATTCATCATTTAGAGGTAGCGGTTGACTTCCAATGCAAATAGAAAAAGAAGTGCTTTGATTGAGTACCGATGTTGAACTAAACACACGAACAAAATACTCAGTTCCAATGGTCAAATTTGAAAGGGTATTTGTTTCATCGGCAATACTTGAACCACATAAAATAGGAGTGTTTAAGTTTGCACAGCTTCCTCGACTAACGGTATAATTGATATTTGTTGAACTTCCTGCTAAATCAAAAAACGAGAGAGAATGTGTGGTTCTTGTAGCAGTAAATTTGTACCAAATATCATCGTTTGGAATAATGTAATTGTTATCTGAACAAATGTAGGGCTGTGTAGATTGAAGTGCATTTGTTACATTTCCACTTAAAAATTGGGTGCAAGAAAAATCGTTATTTACTGGAAGTGATAAAGCGGCAATACATTCATCATTTACAGGTGGAGTAGGAGGGTTACTTACGCAAATTGAAAAATCAGAAACCATTCCATCCGGTACAAGACTTGTTGAAAATACACGAATAAAATAGCGTTGACCGACTATCAAACCTGTTACAGTACTTTGTTCTGGATCACTGCATTTAATCGGATTCCCAGGTGCTGCGCAAGTTCCAGCATAAACTGAATGATAATAATTTAATGGAGATTCGTTTAATGTTGTGATGTTGATAATTTCAGCACTTGAATTGGCGATAAAACTGTACCAAACGTCATTATTTACTGTTCCTGTGCAGCCTAATGCTTGAGTAGAATTTGTTGCTCCATTGATTGTTCCAAATTGAAGTGAATCACAAGAATTTACTGGGTTAACAAAAATTTCTGGAGCGGAATAGCATTCATTATTTAGGGGAACATTTGGAGGAGTCGATACACAAATATCAAATTCAGTTGTTTGTCCAGCAAAGGATGTTTTGGTGTAAACACGCACAAAATAGGTGTTTCCGATTGTTAGGTTAACAATGTTGCTTGAATTGTTGTCGCTACATAAAATTTGTGTGCCTAAACTAGAACAAACATTCGTGTAAACAGCAAAATATAAGTCTAAGGTCGAACCAGAAACATTACTAATTATTATTTTGTGAGTTTGACTAGTAGCTGTAAATTTATACCAAACATCATCGTCATCTGTTGAATATGAACATGAATTAGCTTGCACTGAGGCAGTTGCATCTAAAACAGTTCCGTGAGAATTGGAAGTACAAGCTATGTCTAAACTTGGAATTAGTTCAATCGCATTGTCGCAATCATCGTTTGCAGGCTGAGAAAATCCTAAAAAATTGATGCTTAGAAAAATGAAAAATAATAGTTTATGCATGAAATATATTTTTGTGATAATCAGATTCTTAGTACAAGTTTACAAAAAAAAAGTTTAACTTGCTGTTAAAATTCACAATGTTTTTCGTTTGTGCTACTTTTCAGGATAAACGTTTGAAAATAATCAATATTTGTTTGAAGTAAATTTTCTTCTCATATTTATTTAAGAAATTTCCAACTTGAAGATAAGTACCTTGAATTGTTTTTTGGACGCCTTAACCGCCTGCGCCTGCAAGTCCTCTTCGCTGCACTCATGCGGGCTTTCCGGACTCCGTCGGGGCGTGGGAATTTATGTGGCAATTTAAAATTTAACTTTGAAGTTGAATGAAAAACGCCAAAACTAATAATTTTTAGAAAAACGTTTTTTGGAATGCATTTTTTGCATGATCTAAGTTTAAAGAATTATCATTCGGAAAAGATAATTGCACGCATCTGCAAAAGCTAATACCTCTTCAGTATGTAAATTTTCAATGTTCAATAATTCCTTTTCCCTGCTCCAAAATCATGATGGAAACCAAGAGTTATGACAGGATTAGTAAGTATGTCTGACGCGATTTTGGTAATGACGAATCTTGGTTCGACAAATAATTTCCAATCTTTTTTGCCAATTGTTCGAGAAATTTTTGAACCAAAATGAAAGCGATAAATTTTCTCCCCAACTCCAAGTGGATAGCCATAATCACCGAATGGACGAAGGGAGTAGGATTTTAAAATATCACCACCAAATGAGGCAGGATTTCCTTCAAAATCATTTCCTTTCATATAAAGTTGAAGCCAAGTCTCGAATTCATAATGATTATGTTGGAAAATTAATTCAGAGAACCATTCAACAAAATTACTTCCTAAAGGATGTGCAATAGCCAAGGACTGATTTGAATAACTTGTACTCAAATTTTGAGCAGCATAAGTAAAAGCGGTGACATAATTTATCTCTGTTCTAAAAAAATAGTCTTTTTGTTTGAATTTACCCCACGTTTTGTAACCAGCTTGAATTCCATATTTATTGGCCCACCATTTTGATTTTTTTCTTATTTCTTGCACATTAATGTCATCAATTATAATCTGTCCATAAAGTCGATGTTTTTTCCATGTCAAAAATCCATTTAACCCTAGTAAAACATTGTCGGAAGATCCAATACTATATTCTTGAGGTCGATATAAAATTAATGGATTTAAATATTCAACTTCGAAACCTCTGTTGTAAATGGTATCTTTAATGACGTGCACCACCGATTCAAAAATGCCAAAAGAAAATTTCTTTCCCAAATTAAAATTTAAATAGTGAGTGGAAGATGCTTTTGGAATATAATTTCCGCTTTGTCCTTCTCTCCAAATTTGATGCACAGAATAATAGTCAAATTTCCAGATAGAACTTTTTAATAATAAAAATGGACTTGAAATTCCTTGATTACCAGATAACAAAGATCTATTTCCTTCTCCAATAATATGATGGTCAATTCCTCCTTGAAATTCAAGGTGTTTGTTAATGGAATAATTCATACGAAATCTCAAATCATTTGCAAAAAATAAGTCTGTTCCAAGTTTATTAAAAAAATAAGATCTTGCTTGCAAATTACCAATGTAAGGTGTGACAACAGTATTTGTAATACAAGAAGAAAGTAAATAATTTGCTTTGAATTTCTGTGAAAATTGAGATTGACCATGAATTTTAAAACCTGTCAAAAATGCAAATTCTTCATTTTGATAAGCAGTGAACAAATCAGGTGAAAAATTTAATTTATTTGCAGAAGTATCTATTTTTTCAAAATTCAAAGAAGAATAAAAGGAACTGAAATTTAGATTCTTATCCGAAATCCAAGCTTTCTCTCGTTGAAATGTTTGAGCATGAATTACTGTGTAGAAAATTGACGATATGAATATTAATAAATTCATCAAAAATCGAGGTATTGATTAAATAAATTGACTTTCAGTCCAAATAAGATTTGATTATTTGTTTGCTTTTCCGCTCCGTAATTTGAGTTTCTTGTTACAAATTGTAAATAAACTGTTGGGTTATAATTCGAATTTATTCGATACGAAAGTTCTGTTGAATTTAATAGTGTAGTTCCTTGACTTGATACTGATTTTTGTTCATTTGTGATAAAAATAGAATTACTTTCAATTTGATTCAGGGTGGAGCCACCATAATTCAGATAAACAATAGATGAATTTTGGACTGAAAAGCGTTTATATTCATAAGAAAGATTCAACAAAATTTCCTTAAAATTATTTCCCTTTGTATGTGCTAAAGCCATATTGTAATGACTGTAAGTCAATTTTGGATTTTCATGAGCATAAAAATTCTCAGGTACTAGATTAAATTCTGCTTGGAGGTTTAAATTTTTCATTTTTAAGAGGTCAAATAAATGAAAACCAAATTGATAGGCAAATATCAAATCTTTATTGAATTCGTCCATCGCTACTTGTGAATAAAATCGTGATCGTTTGAATGCCAAATCAAAGTTTAAACCAGATATTCCGTTAATTAACTTATTTTTAAATATAAAATCTGTTGATGAAAATGGAATAGGCGCCAGCATTTGAAACTGTGGTTTGTATTTTGAAATTGAATCAGTAATTAATTGGTTTCCAGAGGTGAAAAGACTTATTGAGAAATTATCTTTTGCTTTATAAGTAAAATAATTGGCAGTAAATAATTTGTTTTCATAGACTGATTCAATTGCAAAAGTTTTTGGTTTTCTGTATAGGTTCTTATGTTTCCTGAAAAGAATTTGATAAGAAAACTTAGAATTTATTTTCCAAGAAAAACGAATATTTGGAGCATAAATTCCATTGTCAGAAAGCAGTAAGGAGCGATATCCTGAACCAATAAAATGTTGGTTATTCCCTGCTTCAACTCGAATTTTTTTTGTGGCTTGAAAACCAACATGACCAACAGAAAATGCGTAATCAAATCCATTACTTTTAAAAGGTTTTGTGCGCGCGCCAGCTGGAATTACTGCATTTACTTTACCATAAATAGAGTCCAAATCGTAAAATTCGCCACGGTCTTGGAAAAATTGATTTTGATAATGCATAAAACGTGACTGGTTTTCACAAAAAATGAAGGAAAAAGATATCTTTTTTGATAATTCGCCATTCATTTTAATTCCTCTTGTATTTCTATAAAGTGGCAAACTGTCTGAAATAGTATTGCCTTTTCCATAAGTGAAATTCACTAAAGGATTTATCTCAAAATGTGCTTCTCCGTCTTTGACTTCAATCCAATTTTTTTTAAAGAGCCAAACAAAAAGGTCATAATAATAAATGTTCTTATCTCCAATTGAATCTTGAAGCTTAAAATCAGAATTTGTTACTGGATAAAAGGTTTCAAAGGAATTTTCACCACTGTATTTCAAGTAATTATTCTTAAAGTAGTTTTCCAAAGGAATATTTTCTTGCGCAAAAAAGGAATTCATTACTGAAAAAACAATAAGTAATTTTAAGCAAATAATTAATCTCAAAAACCTACCTTTTTTAAACATTTTTCTGAAGAATTTTAGTTTCAAAAGTCTCTAATACAGCAAAATTAAGTGCAATAAAATAAGGGTTTGTCAGATTCTCTTTGTTGTAAATTAAAGGCGACAAATCATCCAATCGGAGCACTTTTCCTCCCAATTCTTCAATAATAGCTTGACCAGCGGCTATATCCCATTCCATTGTTGGCGCATATCGTGGATAAACAGCAACCTTATTTAATGCCAATTCAAAGAATTTTAAGGCAGAACCTTTAGAAATTGTCCTATATTCTCCAAAATTTGTTCTAATTTTTTGTTTAAAAGCAGGACTTAAATCTGAATGATGCGAGCGTGAAGCAATAATTCCAATTTGAGATGGAATTTCATCATTTTTATCAATTTTTGTCCAAATTTCAGGTGATTTAGAATCATGAAAATCAAAAATGTAAACACCTTTTCCTTTCATTCCAAGGATGATTCTTTTTTCTACTGGAGAAGCAATTAATCCAAAAATAGTTTTTTTATTTTCAATTAAGGCAATGTTTACTGAAAATTCCCCGTTTTTTTTGATAAATTCTTTTGTTCCATCTAATGGATCTACACACCAATTTTTTGTCCAGGTTTTACGGATTTCGAAGGGCAATTGCGTTGATTCTTCATCAATGATCGGAATTTCTGTTTGAACCAAAATGTTTTTGATGATTGTTGATGAAGCGAAATCAGCTTGCGTAACAGGTGAACCGTCATTTTTTATTTCATGCTGAAATCCTTCTTCGTAGAAGCGCATAATGCTTTCTGATGCCTGAATTGCGGCTTCAATTGCTAATCGATATGTTTCAGAAATTTCCAATGCCCAAATTTAATAAGAAAAAAATTAGAAATTTGAAGTAAATGAATATTTCGCCAAAAATAAAACACAATCTGCACTTTAAAGTTTATTTTTGCAAGAAAAAAATTACATGGATTTTATCAAAGGAAAAAAAATAGTTTTAGCTTCAAAATCTCCAAGGAGAAAGGAATTACTTTCACAAATTTCGTCTAACATAGAAATTAGAATTCAAGAAGTGGATGAGATTTATCCTTCAGAGATGCCTGTTTATGAGGTAGCTGAATATTTATCGCAATTAAAATCCAAAGCTTTATTTGATTCCTTACAAGAAAATGAATTAATTATTACTGCTGATACTTTGGTAATTCTGGATAATCAAATTTTAGGGAAACCAAAGGATTCAGATGAGGCTCATCAAATGTTAAAAAAATTGAGTGGAAAAAAACACGATGTAGTTAGCGCTTGTACTTTGCTTGACAAAAATAAAGAATTAAGTTTTTCAGTCATAACGGAGGTCTATTTTAAAGAACTAAGCGAAGAAATGATTGATTTTTATGTTACAAATTTCAAACCTTTTGACAAAGCTGGTTCTTACGGCATCCAAGAATGGATTGGAATGGTTGGAATTGAACGAATTAACGGTTCTTATTACAATGTGATGGGCTTGCCAGTATCAGAACTTTGCGAGAAATTGAAAGCTTGGTGAAAAAGCTAAAGGAATACTTTTTTTGCGCAAATTCTAAAAGAAACTGAATTTTTATCAAGTTGATCCTTAATTATTAAGCGAAATTCATTTTCAAGTTCCGGATATTTTACCAAAACTTTTTTCAAGGCAAGCATACTATTGGTTTTCGTTGCGACACTTATCTTTGGATCCATAATCCAAGAAAAAAGTTCATCGATAATTTCACCTTCCATATCATTAGGAATTCCGCAATGAAGAAACATTTTGGCTAAACTTCGGTCGTAATTCGGAAATTTCACCTTTTCTTTTAGTGCATAAAAATGAGGAATTGAGGGAGCAAGATATTCCGGATTGATTTCGCATAAATCTCCGATTAACCAAATAAATCGTAAAGCTAATTTTCTTTCAGAGAGTACCAAATCAACAAAATTTTTAATATCGATTTGATTTTCTATTAGATAAATTGCCCACTTTTTGCGATTTTCGCTACTTTGATCTGCAATAAGTGATTGAGAAAGTTGGGATTTGGTAGACATGGGTTTATTTCAATTTCAAAAAATCACCATCCACAATAAACAATTTTACTCCATTTTCAGAACTTGTTCGGTGAGAACTCAAATCATCGGAAACCTGATAGCTCATTCCTTTTGACAATTTATAAATAGTTCCATCCGCCAATTCAGTGTCCATTTCTCCTTCGATGCAATAAATGATATGCCCTTTTTCACACCAATGATCCGCTTTGTAGTTTTTAGAATATTCAACAATTCGAATTCTTAAACCTTCAAATTGTAATGTTTTCCAATATGCGATTCCAGTTTCACCTGGGTGATTAGTTACAGGAATTTTGTCCCAATCTATGGTTTGGAAGGGTATGTTTTTGTTCATTTTCAATTATCTATTTTTAATTTTCTGACTCTGAACCATCTGGGTTAATAAAAATCCATTTATTTACAAGGAAAGCTTTTCCTCTTCCATTTTTAAATGCTTGTGGTTTATTTAAATATTTGAACTCTGTAATTTGTTTTCCTTCTTTGTTAATATATCCCCAATAATTTCCATATTTTACAGCCGCAAAACCTTCTGAAAAATTTTCTGCATCACTATATATCAATTCTATTTCCCTTCCTGAGTAATCTACGAAACCATTTTTATTAAATGATAAGGGAGGATAGATTGCAACTTGAGCCATTCCATCTTGAAAATCATGTATATAATTATATTTAAATGGGACAATAATTTTATCGTGCTTATCAATAACACCTTTCATTCCATACATATTTGTGGCTATGGCGTAACCATCTAAAAAATTACCCAATTCACTATATTTTAATGGTATAACAATTTGACCTTTTCGATTTACACATCCACATTTCTTAAAACGGTCTTCGTCATCAGAACAAACTATAGCAAGGTCTTCACTAAAATAACTAACATTATCATAAATAAACGGAATGACTATTTTCCCTTCTTTATTAATTGCTCCAGTATAAATTAATTGGTCATCCTTTTTTTGACTAACTATCGCTACTCCATCTTTAAATGGGTTAGCCCCAATATATTTTAAAGGAATAATTATTTTCCCTTTCAAATTCAAATATCCCCATTTCCGATTTAAACGAATATTAAATAAACCTTCGCTAAACTTACCAATTTCGTCATATGTTGGTTTGATAATTATATTTCCGAAAGAATCAATAACACCAATTTTCCCTTTAGATTCAGCTCTATAAAATCCATCACTAAAAGAATAATTAATTTTCTCAAAATTTGCTTCAACAATAATTTTCCCTAATGAATCCTTTAATCCGACACCATTCTCGCCATAATAGCTTATTAAAGATTGTGAATAAATCTCAAATTGAATTATGCATAAAACAATAAGATAAATGATTTTTTTTATCATTTGTAGTAATTTGAATTTATTTTCCCAAATATAAAAAACTATTCCTTCAAATAAAAATTATTCTCAAAAAAAAACCGACACTTTTCAGCATCGGCTTTCAATATAATTCTTAAGAAGTTCAAATTTCAAGTCAAAAATTCAACATTTTCAACTCTTCATTCTTAACTCTTAACTTTTTAAACTAGTCCTTGGTCAATCATAGAATCCGCAACCTTCACAAATCCTGCGATATTCGCTCCTTTCACGTAATCAACGTTCCCGTCTGCGTCTTTTCCGTATTTCACACAAGCTTCGTGGATGGAAACCATAATTCCGTGTAATTTTGCATCAACTTCTTCTGCTGACCAAGATAAACGTAAAGAGTTTTGAGACATTTCCAAACCTGAAGTTGCAACCCCACCAGCATTAGACGCTTTTCCTGGAGAAAACAACACTTTAGCAGCTTGGAATGCAGAAATTCCTTCAGGGGTTGTTGGCATGTTTGCACCTTCTGCAACACATTTAACACCATTAGCAATTAAAGCTTTCGCTTCGTCACCATTTAATTCGTTTTGTGTAGCACATGGTAATGCGATATCCGCTTTAACTTCCCATGGACGTTTTCCAGCCACAAATTTAGCAGATGGATATTTCGCTACGTACTCTTCAATACGTCCTCTTTTTACATTTTTCAATTCCATAACGAAAGCCAATTTCTCAGCATTAATTCCGTCAGCATCATGAATATATCCAGAAGAATCAGATAAAGTAACCACTTTACCACCTAATTGAGTTGCTTTTTCACAAGCGTATTGAGCAACATTTCCTGAACCAGAAACAACAACTGTTTTCCCTGCAAAAGAATCACCTTTTGTTGCCAACATTTCTTGCGCAAAATATACTGTTCCGTAACCTGTTGCTTCTGGACGAATCAATGATCCACCCCAGTTTCTAGCTTTACCTGTTAAAACTCCAGTAAACTCGTTACGAATTCTTTTGTATTGTCCAAACATGTAACCAATCTCACGTCCACCAACACCGATGTCACCAGCAGGTACATCTGTATCAGCACCAATATGACGACATAATTCAGTCATAAAAGATTGACAAAATTTCATTACTTCATTGTCTGATTTTCCTTTTGGATCAAAGTCAGAACCACCTTTTCCACCACCCATTGGCAATGTAGTAAGTGAGTTTTTGAAAATTTGCTCAAATCCTAAAAATTTTAAGATAGACAAGTTTACAGAAGGGTGAAAGCGTAAACCACCTTTGTATGGTCCGATTGCAGAGTTAAACTCAACACGGTAACCTCTGTTTACTTGGATTTCTCCTTTGTCATCTAACCAAGGAACTCTAAATAAGATTGTTCTTTCAGGTTCAACGATTCTTTCCAAAATCTTGTTTTCTTTGTATTTTGGATGATTTTCCATAAAAGGAATTACAGCTTCAGCAACTTCGTGAACTGCTTGTAAAAATTCTGCTTCGTGACCATTAGTAGCTTTGACTTTAGCCATGAATGCGTCAATTTGTGCTTGGTATTTAGACATTTTTAAATATTTTTAAAACTCGACAAATGTACAATTATTTTTAGTTGAAAATGTATATTTTTTAAAAAATGATTTAAAAAACTCGTTTTTATTAACAATTATCTCTATTTTAGTGTAATTTTGAAAAATATATCAAGTGTAGAATTTTTAAATTAATCATTTTTGGTGTGAATAAGGTTTATTTAAGTTTGGGATCAAATCTAGGTGATAAAGAAATGAATTTGGAAAAAACAATGTTTCACTTACAGGAAAAATTAGGTGAAATTATAGTTCAGTCCTCATTATTTTATTCAAAAGCATTTGAATTTCAAAGTGAATCTGATTTTGTAAATAATGTAATTCTTATTCAAACAAATTATGATGCCTTTGAAATTTTGAAAATTACGCAAGAGATAGAAAAGGAAATTGGAAGAAAACTAAAATCTACAGACAAAAATTATCAAGATAGAATTATCGATATTGATATACTTTATTATAATGATGAAATTATTGACGAAAAAGATCTAAAAATACCTCATCCCGAAATATTAAAAAGGAATTTCGTGTATGAGCCATTGCTTCAAATAGATGAAAAATTTATTGATCCTGAAAAAAAAATAATGGTAAGAGAGTTAATTATAAATAATAATTACACTAGTGTCCGATAAAAAAATCTTGTAAAAGTGGGGATTTCTGTTACGAATTCCCCACTTTCATGTAATTTGGTCTTGCAAACATAAATTACATGAG
>JBIKSI010000177.1:0-5833 GCA_044348665.1 Crocinitomicaceae bacterium | reverse complement strand
ATTTTTAAACTTTTTTTAAAACTCTTTTTCTTTTCAACATTCGACTTTTGAAAACGTTTTCTCAATTGCGAGTGCAAAGGTACACAGTCTTTTTTAATATGCAAGCGTTTTTAACAACCTTTTTTTAATTAATTTTTAATATTTTCTTAACATGCTTATTTTCAATTAATTTACGGTCAACATTTTTTTTAATATTTTTTGTTTTTCTTCAGAAAAGACCACCTTTTTGTTATTTACACCTTCCAATAATGAAATAGAATCAACTTTTACCCCGTTATAACACAACATAAGTTGAGATTTACCGCTCAAAAGACAATTTATAGCAGTTAAACCCATCTCACTTGCCATGATTCTGTCAAAGGCTGTAGGGCTTCCACCTCTTTGGATATGACCTAAAACACTCGCTTTCAAATCATAAGACTCTAAATAAGGCTTCACATTATTCATTATTTCAATTGCGCCACCTGCATCATCACCCTCAGCTACTATAATAATAGAACCGCGTTTGCCCTTATTTTGTAATTTAATTTGTTCTGCTAAATTTTCAACACTCGTTATGTTTTCTGGAATTAATACTGATTCAGCACCTGAAGCAATAGCAACATTCAATGCAATATTTCCAGAATTCCGCCCCATCAACTCCACAAAAAAGATTCTTTTGTGACTATTTGCCGTATCCCTAATCTTATCTATTGCTTCAACCGCAACATTTATTGCTGTGTCGTAGCCCAAAGAAAAATCAGTTCCGTATATATCATTATCTATTGTACCAGGAATACCAATTACAGGAATATCCATTTCATTGGACAAAATAGATGCTCCTTTAAAGGTTCCATCGCCACCAACAACAATTAATCCATCAATGCTTAATGCTTTTAAATTATTAATTGCAATTTCTCTAAAAGATTTGTCCAAAAATTCTTTACATCTTGCAGAGCCTATAATAGTACCACCAAGTTGAATGATATTATTTACGTCATCCGAATTATATTCTACAATATCATTTTCGATCAAACCTTTAAAACCATTTCGAACTGCGTAGGGTTTGATGTTATTTGCCAATGCTGACTTAACAATTGCTCGTATACAAGCATTCATTCCTGAGCAATCACCACCTGATGTTAAAAATGCAATGTTTTTCATTTTAAAAATTTTATTATGTAAAGTTATGGAATATAAAATAAAAATGCATCTTTATAGTACAATATGTTTAAGTTTCAAGGGAACAAATACCACAAACTGTCTGATTCAGAATTAATTACACTGTATCAGAAGGATGAATCATCAGCTATTTTCACTGAGATTTATGGTAGATATTCCTATTTGACAATGGGGGTTTGCTTAAAATACCTTAAGGATGAAGATTTAGCAAAGGATTTATTTTCGAAAATTTTCGAGGAATTAGGTGCAAAAATCGTGAAATACGAAATACTTAACTTCAATGCATGGATGCATCGCCTGGTGAAAAATGAATGTTTAATGTATTTAAGAAAGTCAAAACACTATTTTATTCCTATATATGAACTTGAAATTTCAGAAGAAAAAGTTGACACTATATATAAGGAAGAAAAATATCAATTACTGGAAACTGCTATTAACACATTAAATGAAAAACAAAGTGTCGCAATTCGATACTTTTATTTGGAAGACAAATCGTATCAAGAAATAGCCCAACTGATGCAAACAGACCTGAATACAATAAAAAGTTTGATTCAAAATGGAAAAAGAAATTTAAAAAACACGCTACTACAAAACCAAGTATTTAAAGATGAACAAAATTAACGCACATAAAAACTCGGCTGAAAGGCAAAATTTTGAGCAAGAAGCAAAAGAGGGATGGGATAAAATGTCTAGTTCCACGAATTTACTTGCTGAAACGGATGCCAAATATGGATTCAAACGTAGAAAATCAAACAGAAATCTAAAATTCGTAAGCTTTGTTGGATTACTATTTTCAATCAGCGCAATATTTATATTCTATCTTTCAAAACCAAATTTGAAAAAATCGGCGATTGCAGAAACTCAAAAAATTGAATTAATTGAGAAAACGGATATCAAAATTCCTGAAAAAATTCAAGAACTATCTTTAAATCACGAATCAAAACGAATTAAAATAAAGGAAATTAAACAAAATTTCGCACAAAAAAGTCAATTTGAAGATAAACGAACACTTGAAAATGAGGAACAACAAATTTCATTAACACTGAAAAAACCAGAAACATTAAAGCAAAAAGAAAACATCGATTACGGGATTAAGCGGGAGAAAGTAGCTGAAAAATATGTTTATAATTTATTGATAATCGATTACACGAAGATTCGAAAAGATGCAACAATCGCTGTAGAACAATCAAAATCGAAAGGTTTGGAAGCAAAATACGAGAAAACACCTCAGGATATTGATGATTTTGAATGGCAAAAAACAAACGTCCCATATAATAAGTACATTGATAAGACCATGCAACTATTTTCTTTAGCTCAATATAAAAGTGCGTTGACTCGTTTTGAAGAAATTCTTAGGCATTATCCAGAAGACTTAAATTCTTTATTTTATGGAGGGCTTTCATTTTATAATCTTGGCGAATATTCTCAAGCTGAAATCTATTTTTCTAAGGCGAAAAATCACGAATTCATCAATTTTAAGGAAGATGCCACTTGGTATTTAAGTAAATCTTTCCTTGAGAAAAAAGAAAATCAGAAAGCAAAAAAACTCTTAGGAGAGATTGTTTTAGAAAAGGGGTTTTATAAAGTACAGGCTGAGAAATTATTAAAAATGCTCTAAAAATATTGGTTCCCCTCATTTCTACCATCGAATACGTATTTAATATTAAAATATAATTTTTCGTTCTTTTTCATTGCCAAAAAGAACCAAAAGTAGCTTCGCTGAGACCGCCTTTGGCTAAGTTCTAGTGCTTGAAAACGCATCTACCTTTCTACAAACGACGCTAAAAAATCAAAACTCGTTGCACTCAAACACTTGATTTTTTTTACGCTTACTTATTGTGAAAGGTGCCAGATTTACGTTTTCGAGGCACAAAATTATCCCTACAAAACCAAACATCATTTTAAAAATAAAATTCTACTGGTATTAGGGAGGTTAATCAGTAAAACTATTGATTTGACTTTGAACAAGAGAGGTCTCCAAATTAGTATTTAACATTTTTTTTAAAACAATTCAACCTTCAATAGTAAAACATTTAAAAGTATTTCCTAATTTTGGGATAATAACTTTTACAATTAATTTTCAAAAGCAATATTTTACAATGACGAATTTTGAACAAAGCGGTCTAAAGAAAACCATTTTCACAAGACATTATTTAAACATGCTAGGTTTAATCATAGCTTTAACTACCCTAATATCCTGTCAAGATTTAAAAAAAGAAGAGCAGTTAAAACAAGTTAACAGCTTAATTGCAAGCAGTGATAGTATTCAAAAAACATTCGTTAAAAATGCAAATGATTCGATTGGAAAAATAATTACTGCAGTAATGGATGTTGAATTGAGGATAAAAAACAATTATTTCTCTGATACAATTGATAAGAATCTAGCACGAAAGGTAAATACTTACAAAATGATTCGAAAAAAACTTAAGCCTTTGGGGAAACGATACACACAAATCCCAGAGGGTTGCAAAGAGGAATTAATTGCACTGAATCAACTCAAGAAGGACATAGAAAATGGAGCTGGTGAAAGAGGGAAATATGATGAATTTATCAAATTTGAACGTAATAAGGTAGAACAATTAAGAAAACTTTTAGAGGAATTTACAAATACTCAAAACGAAGCTATATCAAACTTCAACAAATACCATCAAGAAATGTACGATTTTTCAATTTCACTTTTAAATAAGAAAAAATGAAAACTCTAATTAGTCTATTTTTTTTATTTGCAATATTCTGCTCAAGCGCTCAGGAAGGAACTGATGCTCAATTGGCACAATATTATTTCACAAATTCAGAATTTGACAAAGCCCTACCCTATTGTCAGAAAGTATTTTCTAAGGAGAATAGTAAATTCAATTTTAAGCGTTTATATGAATGTTTAATCAATACAAACAACTTTAAGGATGCTGAAAAATTGATTAAGAAGCAAATTTCGAGTAACAAAACAGAATTTGAATATTCCCTCATGTTAGCGGAATTATACCAAAAGCAAGAAAAGCCAAAGGAAAGTCAAAAAATTTATAAGGAGTTAATAGAAGAATATGCAGTTTCGGTTTATTCGATTGTTCCACTCTATTCGGCATTCAGACAAGCAAACCTCAATGATTATGCCTTCAGTACTTTAGAAAAAGGACGAAAAACCTTCAAAGATGATTTCCCTCTGAATATCTATTTTGCAGAAATGTATCAATTAAACAAGGAAAGTGAAAAAATGATAGAGGAATATTTGAATTTGTTGGACATAAATTCATCTAACTCAGACATGGTTCAAATTTCTTTAACGAAATCCATTGATTTTTCTAATGAAAATGACAAGGAAATTGATTTACTGAAGGAAAAACTTTTGAATAAAGTGCAAAAAAATCCAAACAATTTTGTCTATTCAGAAATGTTGATTTGGCTGCTAATTCAAAAACAACAATTTGCATCAGCTCTAATTCAGGCCCAAGCATTGGACAAAAGAGAACAAGGAGAAGGAATCCGAGTAATAGATATCGGCAACATGTGTCTTCAAAACAGAAATTACAAAGTTGCGCGAGATGCATTTAAATACGTAACTTCCCTCGGAGAAGACAAACAATATTACTTTACAGCAGAATATTCTTTATTGAATGCAAACTACACTGAATTGGTTGAGCAGAAAAATTTTTCGCAAGAGGAGATCAAACTTGCACTAATAGATTATGAAAACGCCATTCAGCGAATAGGAAATGCTCGTAAATCAGCAGATATCATCAAGCAATATAGTTATATTTTAGCCTATTTTGCCAACAACAAAGAAAAAGCAATTGAGACACTTAGTGAGGCGATGAAAGTTCCAGGTTTGACAAGTATGCAATACGCTGAAATAAAAATGCTTCTTGCCGACATTTACGTTTTGGCTGACAATGTGTGGGAATCGTCCTTATTATATATGCAAATTGACAAAGATTTCAAGTTTGAACCAATTGGCTTTGAAGCGAAATTTAAGAATGCACGTATATTCTATTTTGATGGAGATTTCGATTTTGCTCAATCGCAATTGGATATTTTGAAGCAATCAACAACAAAATTAATCGCCAATGATGCCATGAAATTGTCAATATTGATAACAGATAATTATGGTTTGGATAGCAATTATACTGCCATGAGTAAGTTTGCTCAGGCCGATTTATTATTGGAACAACATCAATATGATAAAGCATTCGAATTATATGACACCATTATGAAAGCATTTCCATTTCATGGATTGGCTGATGAAATTTCATTACGAAAAGCACAGGCAATGCAAAACCAAGGAAAATGGCAAGAGGCGATTCTCTATTTAGAAGAATTACTAAAGTTTCACTCGCAAGATATTTTGGCTGATGATGCTCTATTTCAATTGGGCAGCATTTATGAAATAAATTTATTGAACAAAGAAAAGGCAATTGAATATTACAAAAGAATATTATTTGATTACAAAGGAAGTCTTTATACTGCCGAGGCGCGCAAGCGATTGCGAACGCTTAGAGGCGATGAAGTTGAGGAACTGTAAAAAAACCACTTAAAACAAAAATAAAATTGGCAATAATTAGGGTCTGCTGAAAAAGTCAGACCCTAATTTGAACTAGATTTGAGTATTTCCTATTAGAAAAATAATTTTGGTGAATACTCAAAATTTTTGAAAGGATAATTTTTAGGCAATACTGTA
>JBIKSI010000061.1:0-19108 GCA_044348665.1 Crocinitomicaceae bacterium | reverse complement strand
TTCCTATAAATGTAGATTTTGTTTTGGTTTTTTGATTTTTTTATAACGTCACCAATTTTTAGATTGTGATAAGAGTAGAAAGTGTAACTATTTAGAGTTAGTTTTTCCCCTTTTTCGTTGTAAAGGTTCGATCTTAATGCTGGGTTAATTTCGATTTTTTGGATCTTAAAATTTATTGGGGCTCTAAATTCTTTTTTTTGATAATAATTTCTAAATAAAATGTTTATTGAAAAAAATAAAATTATTGAAAATACAATGTATGTTAATTTTCTTCTCATAATTTTCTCCTATTATAGCTTACTTCAAATCAAGTGGTTTTTGGGAGTTATTTTACCCAATATTCTTTTGGATTTTTGTGAGTATTTATAACAGCATGAATATAAACAGCGTTTAATTTTTCATCAACTGTAAAATGAATCATGAATGGGTATTTTTTTAAAGGTAAACAACGAATAGAATCGTAGCGTGTCTGGTAAAGTGGGTTTTTCGTTAGAGATTTAATGTATTTACTAAGATAGGCTTCAAATTTCTCACCTAAACCAAGTACTTGTTCATCGTAATAATCAATTGCTTCTTGAATATCTTGAATTGCTCTTGGGTCAAGCTCTAAAGTAAATTTCATTTAGCACTCTTTTTAAATTTTAGCTGTTTACGTGCGTCCTCCCAAGAAATATAATCTTCAATTTTAGCAGTTTTGATTCTGTTTCGCACTAATTCTTTATGTTCTTCAGGAATGTGCACATCATTTATGTTTGCTTCAAACCCTAATTGTTGAATCAATTCCAAAAAGAAATTAAGTTTTGAGTCTGGTATTTTAAGAGTTATTTCTGCCATGATTTAGAGTTTTTTTATGAAGCGTAAGACTGTTTTGTTCTAAAATCAAATAATAAACTCGCCACATTTACTTTATCTTCAATTCTTAACTTCATCAAAGATACAAAAATTATTTTTTGAACTTTTATTTTAGCTAAAATTATTCCTTTTTAAGTTTGAATTTCGAATTAGTGTATGAATCCCCACGCCCCGACGTAGTCCGGAAAGCCCGCATGAGTGCAGCGAAGAGGACTTGGAGGCGAAGGCGGTTAAGGCGCCCAAATCAAACGCCAAAGTTTTAATTCATCACTTTCATCAAATATTTATACATTTCTAGCATGCAGGCGATGTCAAACTTATACACTTTTTCGTGAGGAGTGTGCACATTGTCTTCTGGTGCTCCAATAAACACCCAGTCAAAGGGAACATCCGTTTTTTGTAACATCGTGCCATCGCTTCCGCCAGCAGATTCAACTTCTAATTGGTATTTTACTCCGGAATCAGCTGCGTGTTTAAGTATTTCTTTCAAAAAAGAACGTCGTGGTAAGCCGCTGTCTCTCATTGAAATTGCAACTCCGCCGCCATGAATTACGCCATCTGTCACCCAGGTAATATCTGAAATGAGTGCTTGTCTGACTTTGAATTTCTCAAACAAAAATCGACCGCAAAAACCTACGGAGTTCCCTCCATGTTCTTCGTAGGTACTAAACACGATTGCTCCATTTTCAAGCGTTTCTGCAAGTTTTAAGGCGTTCCAAACTCCTAGTCTGTTGTCGAGGTAGGGAGATTGAATGTATAAATCTGTTTCTCTAAAATTGGGCTTAAAAGTAAGAACTGTTGCTCTGTCAAATTCCCGGTCGGCAATGTATTTGATGTGCTGGTTTCCATGTGAATCTTCAATAATCATGATTTCAGTTTCAATTTCTCCCTGCGAATCAGAACCAACAAGTTCGTAGCCATCTACTGCGCGTGGACCCCCAATTTTATACAAGTTTTTGTCATAAGCACTTGAAAATCCAATGGTGTCAATGTGTGCGAAAACTGCCGTTTTTGGTTTTCCGAAGATCAAAATGATGTTATCTTGAAATTCATCTCCTGAAAAAACTTGAACATCTGACTTCCAAGTTGATTTGTTTTCAGAAATGTAGTTTAAAATAAAGTTTTTGATTACTTCTTCATCGGAGGAAGCTCCTCGAACCTGAATTAAATCTTGTAATAATTTCATAAATTTATTGTTTCTTGTGTGAATTTAAGTGTTTTTAAATCAAGTAATTGCGTTTTTAATTGATCTATTTTGTCATTTTCCATTTCAAAATTTATTTGACAGCTTTCCGCTAAATTTTGAGCTACAATTTTCACCTTTCCAAGCTTCAACAAGGACATGGTTTTTGGTAAATCTTCGTACTCGAAACAAATTTCGAACTGACTTTTTAAGGTTTCAACAATGATTTCAGCTTGTTCGATGGCTTCTTTGGCTGCCTGTTTGTAAGCTTGCACTAAACCTCCAACTCCTAATTTTGTTCCGCCGTAATAACGCACCACTGCTACCAACACATTACTTAGTTCAAAAGAATTAATTTGACCTAAAATGGGCGTACCGGCAGAATTTGAAGGTTCGCCATCGTCATTTGCTCTAAATTTTACATCGTTGACTCCCGTTTTGTACCCATAACAAATATGTGTAGCTTGTGGATGAAGGATTTTTAATTTCTGTAATTCCATTTTTATTCCTTGTTCATTGTCCACCGGAATAGCGTAGCCCAAAAATTTAGAACCCTTTTCCTTGATCAAAGTTTCAGCGCTTGATTTTAAAGTTTTGTATGAAATTAACATCGTAAAACAAAAATATGTATATTAGTGCTTCAATAATACAGAATTTATGAAACTTTTAAACATCACTATTTTTATATCAATTTTTATTCTGTTTGCTTGCAAAAAAGAAGAGGAAAAGACCATCAATCCTTGTGCAAACGGCAAAAAAGACAATGGAGAAACTGAGGTTGATTGTGGAGGACCATGTAAAGAATGTGCAACTTTTCCATATATGGTGTTGCGTGCTGATGGAGAAACAGTGCAAGTTCAAGAAAAAGGCGTTGTGAAAGAAGGAAATGATTGGGTCTTAACTGGCAGTTTTGACACTATATTGTTTCAAATTAATCTTGGGCCAACACTTACTGAGGGGATTAACCCTATAAATCCTGTGAACACTGGTGCGGTAAGAAAAACTAAACAAATGACTTTTGTTTCAGGTATAATTGGGATTGGTAACGTGAACACATCAGGAAATAAAGTGAGCGGAAATTTTGAAGCAATTTTCGCTAATGGAATTGATACATTGAGGTTGGAAGATGGGCAATTTGAGTTCTTGGAGTATTGAGAATTTCCATTTAGATTGATTTTTTCAATAACAATTGATTACAATCAAAAAATCCTATTATCAAAACATTTTTATTGATGTTCTTTTTCATTGCCAAAAAGAACCAAAAGTCTAGTGCTTGAAAACGCATCTACCTTTCTACAAACGACGCTAAAAAATCAAAACTCGTTGCACTCAAACACTTGATTTTTTTACGCTTACTTTTTGTGAAAGGTGCCAGATTTGCCTTTTCTAGGCACAAATTAAACTTTTAAAACCAATCTTCATTATATAAAAATAATTCTATTGGTATCAGTGAAGTTCATCAGACTTAATTTTTCCTTTTATCTAAGGAGCAAAGAAACAAAAAATGTTTTTACGATTTCTCCCCAAATTTTATTTTTTGGGGAGAAATAATTAAAAATTCCCTCTCAAGGTTAATGTGAAATTTCTTCCAGAAGCAGAAATTCCTGATCCAAATGTTCTGTATAATTGGTCAGTAATGTTTTCAACTCCAGCAGCAATTGACATGTTTTTGTTAGGGTAATATGCAATTTTAAAGTTTAAAGTGTACCAACTTGGAGTATATGGATTTCCATTCTCATCTTTCGCAAAGGTAACATCGTCTTGTAAATCAGTCAATGGGAAATCATTGAGTTCCATTTTGCCATTGTACGCAATGAAAAAATCACTTCTGAATTTACGATGTTTGTATGAAATTGTTGTCCGTCCAAAAAGTGGAGCAACGTGTGGTTTTGGGAAGTATTTTAAACTATCTACACTGTATTCCTGACCTTCTTGAAAACTAATTACACTTTTTAGTGTCAATCCTTTAAAGATAATTACTTCAATTCCTGCTTGAATTCCGTAAACACTTGCGTCAGAAGTATTTTGAATGGCCAAAATTTGACTCATTTCACCATCGTAAATCATGCTGTCTTGTCCGTCAATTTGAAAAGAACTTCTTGCCAATGCATTTTGTAAAAAAGTATAATAAAACACACCGTCAAGTTTGACCTTGTTTTTGATGTTTCCCATAAATCCAACTTCACCATTGTACGCATATTCTGGTTTTAAATTCACATTTGGAACCACAATTGCACCTGCTTGAGAATCAAAGACTTTTCCAATATCGTCAATGTTTGGTGCTCTAAATCCTGTGGATGCATTGGCATAAATTTGAAATTTATTTGTTGGATTATAAACCAAACCAAGACTTCCGTTTAATGCTCCATTGTTACTTTTTGCCTGCACAAAAGGGTAGGGGAAGAGTGTGGTGTCAAAGTTGGCTTCAATTGCATAATGCGAATAGCGAATCCCTGCATTTAGTCCAAATTTACTGCTTAATTTGAATTTTAAATTTGCGTAAACTCCTGCTGAATTCCATTTGGAACTATCTGGATAACGTGAATTGATAACTTCTTCCTCCAAACTTTGAATGTGTGTTCGTTTGCCTTCCGATGAAATTGAATTAGAAACAAATTCAGCACCATATGATAAGTCCAGTTTTTCTGATAATTTTTTGTTCAAATCAGCATTTAGAGAAAATATTCCAACATTTTCAATTTGACTTCGTCCCTTCATGTTGTTGAATTTTCTGTCATGACGACTTTCTTCATAATCTTGATAAGCAGCAATAAATCTCAATTTATCATAAATTTTTGTTGATTTATGGTGGTTTAAGGCAAATCGATTCATAATCCATTTTTGTGGACCATAATACCATTCTGCATTGTCCAAATTACCATCATTATTCAAATCAATTGTCAATCTATCGTAGCGCGGGGCATTGGAAGATTCCGAATAATTGAGTGAATATTCAAGTTCTAAATTTTCGCTTGCCTTAAATTTTACTTTCTGAATAATGTTTCGTTGGGAATAGCCAGAGTTTACTTGTAAATTTGGATCTTCATTAATAAATGTACTATCTTTTCCACCTGAACTTGCTTGGTACTTTAGTCTTAAATATGAAGAATCACCTCCTTTTGAACCTGTACGTAAATCTCCAAAGTCAGAAAATGTAACATCTGTAATAAGTGCCCATCGAGGACTTCCAAAACTAAAATTGACATGTTTTGTCCATTCGTTATTTGCTTTTGAATACCTTGCAAATAGATTTCCTGTCACCTGATTTTCTTTGGAGTTACTAAAACGCGCTTCTTTTGTTCGGAAATCCATAACTCCACCAATTGCGTCACTTCCATACATTACAGCTCCTGGTCCGAATAGAATTTCGGCTCCCTCCAATGAATTTGCATCCAAAGAAATCACATTTTGTAGGTTTCCAGCACGGTAAATTGCGTTATTCATTCGAACTCCATCTACAACAAGCATTACTCTGTTGGTAGCGAATCCTCTTAATTGGGGAGATCCACCAGCTAATTGACTTTTCTGCACATAGGCATAACCTGAGTTTTCCAATAAATCTGCACTTGTTTGTGGATTTAAAAAAGAAACATCTTTTAAGTTTAATTTTTCAATTTTAAAAGGAACATTTCTTTTTTCTTCTTCCCAACGATTAGCAGTGACAATTACATCATCCAAGGAAAGTGGATCCTGTTTTAGTTCAACGATTTTTAGCTTTAGTAGTTCTTCGAAGCTTAATTTTAGTTCTAAATAACTGGCGTACTTGAAGTTTAATACTTCTCCTGGACTAAAATTCTGAAGGTCAAAATCACCTTTAATAGATGATAAAATTTTTGTTTTTGATGAATAAATTAACACATTTGGTATTTCCTCTTGTGTAATTTCATCGATAATTGTTATTTTTTGCGCAAAAGTGTGTGCACAAAATAGTAATCCCATGAGGGATAGAATAATTTTTTTCATTATTTGAAATTTGAGTAATAAAAAATTTCTCCCTAGAAATAGAGAGATTTATCTTGGCATTCGTATTCATTCATTTACTGGATCAACAGAATGCAATAGTTTTTTGTCGAAAGGAATTAAGACAAAGTTTCAAATAATGAATGTTTTGGAGGAGGAATATCTACATGAATCGCTCTGTTTTTGGCGAAAAATGAATAAGAAAAAAAGGATTTATTTTCTAGAAAATAATTAGGTTTTAAATTGATTTTAGGAATGAGCGTATTTCCCAGAAATGGCTTTTCTACAATTGAAAACACGATCTTTAAAGGTGATTTATTTGGCTCATTACCAAGGTTAAAATTTACATTTTGCGTCAGATTTTTAAATAAAATAGTTTCTTGTTTATCATTGACACACTTGAGTAAAATATTTCCCTTTTTGTCGAGCGATTTAAAAACGATGTCATAATAATTTTCTCCAATTTTAAATTCCTTTTTCTTAATGAAATTTAATTTAGAAAATTGTTTGGGTGTAAATTTGAACTTGATAAGTTGATTTTCAGGAACTCCTTCCTTGATAATGGTTTTTAGTTCTTTTCTAATTTTATTTTTTTCATGATTAAAATATACGGTAAAACCCAAAACCTGTGTAAAAAACACAAGTAGAAAAAATGCAGGGATTACTTTTCTTAACATGTAGCAAAAATAAGGAAATATTTTGTTTTTAGAGGTAGAAATAAACTTTGTTGGATTTAATTTATACATGTCAAAAAAAAGCCTAATCAAATATTGAAAAGGCTTTTAGTTCATTATAATGTTAATTAGAAAGGCAAATCATCTTCAGCCTTAGTTGTTGTCATTTCTGGAGTTGCAGCAATTGGATTCAGATTCATTGCAGAAGGACCAGAAGCAGGAATTCCACCACCATTATTAGCTCCCATTTTGTCAATTCTCCAAGCTTCTAAAGTATTGAAATATTTCACTTCACCTTGTGGACTTGTCCATTCACGACCACGTAAATTGAAAGAAACTTCAATTTGGTCATTTACTTGAATTCCATCTGCCAATGAACATTTGTCTTGTGTTAATTGAAACATAATATCTTGCGGATACATAGAAGAACTGTCTGTTACCACAAATTCTCTTTTTGAAAATTTTTCAGAAACTGCAACTGTTGGGCTAACAACTTTTACTACACCTTGTAATTTAAACATACTTTTTTATTTTAAACTTTATTTTTTAATTATTAAAAGACAACAAGGTTTTCCAAGCGTCGATTATTTGATTATTTTTTATTAAATCCTTTGCATTTTCATGAAGGGTGAGCTCCAATTTTTGTGGATTATCTTCTAAAGATACAAAAATTTCACTTAATTCCAACAATTTATATTCATTTACTTCTGTTTCATTAGGAATTTCTTCCACACTAGCCAAAAGTGCTAGGTCATTTTTTGAAAAAACGGTACTTTGTAAAATATCTTTTGGTAAGGCATCAAAACCAATTCCTATGGTGGTCAATGGTTTTTGAACTTCAAACATGGATTGCTCGTTTGCATGGCAATACCAATTTCCGCCCATTCTTGAAACAAGATTTATTTTAAATTGATCAATTTGACCATTTTCATCTAAAACTTCTTCTTTCACATGAATTTTTACCACTTCGCAAATCACTAAATTTCCTGCTCCGCCGCCATCGCCTAGTTCAATCACTTGATTCACCTTACATTCAAATTGAACAGGTGATTCTGCCACTCGAAAAGGTTTGATTAAATCAGATTTTAAAGGTGTAAATCCAGCCTTCACAAATTCATCTACATCAGAAGGGTAGGGAGAACTAGATAAACTCATTTGTTGAACAATATCATGCGTTACCACATTAATGACAACTTCTGGAACATTTTTCACATTGTTGTAGGTGTCTTTTGTGGTATTTGTTCTTCCATTTCTCGCAGGAGAAAAAATTAAAATTGGTGGATTTGCACTAAATACATTAAAAAAACTAAAAGGTGACAGGTTTGAGTTGCCATTTTCATCAATGGTAGAGGCGAAAGCAATTGGTCTTGGACCAATAGCACCTAATAAAAGTTGATGAACTCTTGGTACAGGAAGTTCTTTTGGATCAAATGAAATCATAGATTTTTTATAGAATACAAAGTTACTTTCATTTTTTAATTTTTCAAATAAGATTTAAAACTAGTTTTGAACAAAGTTATTATCAAAATAAAAGTTGAACCAAATTGATTCAACTTTAGATTATTATAAGCGTTAATTTTAGCCTGTCAGATTATGTTATTTATCACTATTAGATTATAACTAACTTAAAAAAATTCGATTTATTCGAATATAAATATTTAGATTCCTGGTCAGATGTGGAACAGTTTTGATTTTGTCATAGTTTTTGGAGCAAAAACTTCCGCCAAAACCAATTTATTCTTATTTCTTTACGGAGGACTAAAGTCCTCCGTTACTAATGTTTGACTCCTCTGGAGTCTTATTATGACAATTTATTTTATTGAAAATATTATTCTTTCTAATGGAAAAAACTTTATTTACGAACTAATAATTGGTAATTACTAACTAATCAATGACCTTTTGCAGCCAAATATCTTTCTGCATCCAAAGCGGCCATACAACCTGTTCCTGCAGCTGTAATTGCTTGTCGGTATCTTTTATCTGCTGCATCACCCGCAACAAATACTCCTGGCACATTTGTTAATGACGTTCCTGGCTCTTGGTATTTGATGTATCCAACTTCATCTAAATTGATGTAATCTTTGAAAATATCTGTGTTTGGTTTGTGTCCAATTGCAACAAAGAAACCAGTACAAGGAATCGTTTTTTCCTCACCAGTCACTGAATTTTTCACATGTGCACCTGTAACTCCACTTCCGTCGCCTAAAACTTCTACTGTATCCGTATTGAATAGGATTTCAATATTAGCAGTGTTTTTTACACGATCCGCCATGATTTTTGAAGCTCTGAACTCATCTTTACGAACTAACATTGTCACTTTCGTACATAATTTCGACAAATAATGTGCTTCTTCACATGCTGAATCTCCAGCTCCAACAATCACAGTTTCTTGTCCGCGGTAGAAAAATCCGTCACAAACAGCACAAGCTGAAACTCCACCACCCATTTCAAGGTATTTCTGTTCAGAAGGCAAGCCTAAATATTTTGCAGATGCACCAGTGGAAATAATCACTGTTTCAGCATGAATTTCATGACCATCTTCTGTCCAGCATTTGTGTATTTCTCCTGAAAAATCTACTTTATTAATAAAACCAAAACGAATGTCTGTTTCAAAACGTTTTGCCTGGGCTTCTAATTGTAACATCATTTCTGGACCTGTAACGCCATCAGGGTAACCAGGGAAATTTTCCACTTCATTGGTTGTTGTTAATTGTCCGCCTGGTTGCATTCCTTGATACATAACAGGTTTCATATCAGCTCTTGCTGCATAAATTGCTGCAGTATAACCTGCTGGACCTGAACCAATAATAAGGCATTTAACTTTTTCTGGATTGTTCATATTATCTATTTTAGTTTGAAATTTTAAGATTTACATTGAAAGAATTAACTCTTTGCTTCACAAAATTAAGTATAAAATCCAATAAATTGTGATAGAAAATATTTATTTCTAGATTTAAGATTTCTATTTGCCAGGACATATTCATTCTCTACAAAATAAACGTGAAATGAAATTAAATTTACTGATGAATAATACAATACTGCTATCATTAAGTTTAATGCACTAATAAACAGGAATTTATCTCTTACTTTTTTCATTGCCAAAAAAGTAAGCAAAAAGGCTAGTCCTATTTGTTTCTCAAAACTTTCATTCATTGCAAATCGATAATTTTCATTGAGCTTTCAGCTAATTCAATTATTAACGATTTCCAATTTCATTTTCAGTTTTTCACAACAAAAAGGGACAAAAAACGTTCCTGTTCAAATATTATTGATAAAATTTATTTTCCCCCCTAAATATTTAATTGTTTGCCCTTTTCTATTTTACCGTATTTTTTGGTTTGTTTAGAATTAATCTCAAAGAAGTGTCTTTCGTGATGTATGCCCAAGCCCAATTGATAAAAATAATCAGTTTGTTTTTAACGCTAAGAATCAGCATTAAGTGCAAAAACATCCAAATGAACCAAGCGAAAAAGCCTTTGAATTTGTAGTTAGGTAAATCAACAACCGCTTTGTTTTTACCAATGGTTGCCATGGATCCTAAATCTTTGTATTCGAATTTGTTAAGCTCTCTATTTTCAAGTGATAATTTCAAGTTTTTTGCCAAGTTTTTCGCTTGATTAATCGCTACATTTGCCAATTGTGGATGCGCATTTGGATACTTTTCTGTTTCCATGTAAGCAATGTCGCCCACTGCATAAATATTTTTTGTGTTTTCAACTAAATTATAGCGATTGACTTTGATTCGATTTCCACGTTGAACTAATTTTTCATCAATGCCAGGAATGAAATTTCCCGTAACACCTGCTGCCCAAATTAAGGTTTTTGATTTTATTTCTTTTCCAGTACTAAGTTTAACGATGTCGTCGGCAAAATCTAAAACATGAACTTGCGTAAAAATTTCAATCCCCATGTTTTCCAAATACTGACGAGAAGCTTTTTTGGCGTTTTCACTCATGCTGTTTAAAGTATTTGGACTTCCTTCAACAAGTGTGATTTTTAATTTTGAAAAGTCGATTCCAGGGTAATCTTTTGGTAAAATGTGTGATTTTATTTCTGCAAAAGCTCCTGCCATTTCAACGCCAGTTGGTCCAGCTCCAGCAATCACAATGTTCAACATGGCTTCTTTATCGTCCGCATCGCTTGAAATATAATCTTCAAACAATTGCAACACATGATTTCTAACCGTTATTGCATCGTAAGTGCTTTTAAGCGTAAATGAATTTTTTTCTATATTATGGTTGTTGAAAAAATTGGTTTTACATCCAGTTGCAATCACTAAATAGTAGTAAGAAAAGTCTCCAAAAGAAGTGTGTACTTTATTGTTTTTTCCTTGAATTTCAAGTACTTCTGCCATTCTGATTTGCAAATTTTCTTTCTTTTGAAATATTTTACGAAATGGAAAGGAAATACTTGCCGGCTCTAATTGTGAAGTCGCAACTTGATAAAAAAGTGGCTGAAACTGATGGTGATTGAGTTTGTCAATAAGCAAAACATCAAATAAATTGGAATTAATGTTTTTTATAAATTGTAAACCTGCGAATCCACCGCCGATTACAATAATTTTTTTTCGTTCATTCATTTTACTTAAATTTATAGTAATCAAGAATGTTTTGTGTTTTAAAGCGTTTAAATTTACCTATTATTTTTAATATGCAAGCATAAAAATTGAGAAATTTTAAAAGAATAATAATCAGGATATTAAAATTGTATTAATCTTCTTTAAATTCCAAAATATCTCCTGGTTGACAATCAAGAGCTTGGCAAATTGCTTCCAAGGTACTGAATCTAATTGCCTTCGCTTTTCCAGTTTTTAGAATGGATAAATTACTTAAGGTCAAGTCAACTTTTTCAGACAATTCATTGAGTGACATCTTGCGTTTAGCCATCATCACGTCTAGGTTTACAATAATTGCCATAAATTATATCGTTAAATCATTTTCAGATTGAATTTCCAAACCTCGTTTAAAAAACTGTGCAATGACAAATAAGATGATTCCCATAAAAATCCAAACATCCGCACCTCCAATTTCTAGCTTATTTAATTCTGGCACAACCATTTTTTTAGATTCAAGAAAATTTACAAAATTCATTCCCTAATAGGAAAACAAACCAATTCCAATAGAAACATAGGAACTGTTAAAAATGAATTTTTTCATCGATTCATTAAATGGTTTACTAAAATCGATCTTTTTGTTGTGAAAAATCAATACAATTAAGTAAAATAAAATTGATTTAAGACATAAAGTGATACTCATTATCACGAGCAAGGTGATAAAATAAGTTTTATTAAAAGTTAGTATTGAAGATAAATCAATCCCTAAAAATAAATTATTGGCAGCACTTGGATTTACAAAAAGTGTAAAAATCAGATTAAAAATTAATGCACCAGCATTGATACAAAGTCCAATAAAGATAATCCAAGCAAGAATTTGCAAGAATTCTAACACCTGTTTTGTAGTGATTTTTATTTCCATATTCATATTATTTTTTTGCAATAATAATAAATATTTATTGATTAACAATAAAAAATAATTGTTATTTAGGTTGTTATTCGTTTTACGAGTTTAATGTTGTGAAGGTTTTTGTCATAGTTTTTAAAACAAAAACATACGCCAAAATTAATAAATTCTCATTTGTTTCCTGAGGACTGACGTCCTCAGTTACAAATATTAGACTCCTCTGGAGTCTTTTTTTTGATTTTCAAAAAGAACAAAGACGAGATTAATGTTTTCTTTTTTGTTTTCAAATTTCTTGCATTAAAGTTTTATAAAATTGCCTAGATACTAACCAATTTAAAGTAAATACTAAAATTAAAAGTAATTTTTGCTTTACAAATAATGATGCCGTGGGAGAAAAAGCCAAGCTTTTGAAGACCAAACGATAGTGCAGGGATAATGTTTTTAACGACGGAGGTAGTCCGTCGTTAAAATAAATAATTAGCTCGTTTTTGGCATGTGTTTTTGTTTAAACCGCAAAGCAGCCACGAAGTGAAACCATGACGAAAACCATTAAAATTAATAACTCGGGAAATAAATGGGGAATTCAAAAATTTTATTAAAAGAGAACTATTCTCTTCTAAGTTTAGATTTTTGCGCACATATCTTTAAGTCGGCGATAGTGTTTAATCCTTAATACATTATTTTGCATAAAAAAAGCCCCAAAAATCATTTTGGAGCTTCGATTTAATGTAGTTTTTCTTAGAACTTCAAATGTTTTACGGTATTTCCATTGTCAATCAATTGTCTCAAAGACTTAATTCCGATCTCTAAATGTTTGTCCACAAAATTGGAAGAAACTTTTGAGTCACTTTCAGAAGTTTTTACTCCTTCTGGCGTCATTGGTTGGTCAGAAACCAAAAGTAAAGCACCAACAGGAATAGAATTTGCAAAACCAACCGTGAAGATTGTTGCAGTTTCCATATCAATTGCCATTGCTCTGATTTTATTTAAATATTCTTTAAATTCATCATCATGTTCCCAAACACGACGGTTTGTAGTGTAACAAGTACCTGTCCAATAATCGCAACCAAAATCACGAATTGTTGTTGATATGGCTTTTTGTAAGGCAAATGAAGGTAAAGCTGGCACTTCAGCAGGGAAATAATCGTTACTTGTTCCTTCTCCACGAATTGCAGCAATTGGCAAGACGAAATCACCTACTTCATTTTTCTTTTTCAAACCGCCACATTTACCTAAAAATAAGACAGCTTTTGGTTTGATTGCTGACAATAAATCCATACAAGTTGCAGCAGATGCACTTCCCATTCCAAAGTTAATAATGGTAATATTGTTGGCAGTCGCGCATTGCATTGGTTTTCCAATTCCAACGATTTCTACACCCTTGTCTTTTGCAAATTTTTCCACATAATGGTGAAAGTTGCAAATCAAAATGTATTGACCAAAATTCTCTAATTTTTCGCCTGTATAGCGTGGTAACCAATTGTCAACTATTTCTTTTTTTGTCTTCATATATTTTTTATTTTGATGTCTGAATTTGGAAGAATAAAACTAATATGTAGGATGAATTTTAGTTTATTCTTTCACAAATATACAAATAAAATGTCATTTTTTAACATAAAGTCCGCCTTTCAAAAGGATTTTTTCTTCTAACAAGAGATAATTTAATCCTTTCATAATCTCGGATTCCTTAATTAAATCGATTTTGCTAATAATTTCATTTAAACTCATTTCGCCTATTAAATTTTCATTAATTATAGCTAAAATTTCAGAAAATGAATAATTTGAATTTATTTTCGAGCGACAATAATCACATTTTCCACACTCATCAGTTTCTTGTCCGAAGTAAGAAATAAGGTATTTGGCTCGACAAACATTCGTAAGCAAAAGATTTTTCATTGCCTTCCAACGTTTATCAGCTATTTGTTTTCTATTGAAATAAACCTCTGCATTAATCGAAAGGTAATTGTCTGGTAATCTTTCGTGCAAAAATGTCACCAGCGGTAAATCAGATTTCACAACTAAATCAATGATTCCATTTTGTTCCAAAAATTTAAGTTGATTCATCAACTCGGCATTTGAAATATTTAATCGTTTGCAAAATTCTCCTTCATGAATTTCAAAAAATTGATCAAAAACTCCAGGGTAAGATCTCGAAATTAATGTAATTAAATTGGCAGTTTTATCGTATTTTATTTGAAAGTTATACAATTCCTTATTTCCAACGTTGAATTTTAATTTCGTTGCCTGAAAAAAGTTTTCAGAGAAAAGTAAATCTCCATTCATTTCCAATAGCTTCAAGGATTTAAAGGTATCGAAGACATCGAGTCTGAATTTTGAACAAAAATCCTTAATATCCAAGTTGTAACTTTCATTTTCTCCCGAACCAATTGCCAACTTCAAGTAATTGCAAAGTGCTCGGTAAGTTAATTTTATGGTTTCAATTTCAGGAAATAAGCGTTCATTTTGTTCATCTGCATCCTGAATATCAGCTTGTTCATAAAATACAAATGTTCTTGATTCCAAGACGTCACGACCAGCCCTTCCAGCTTCTTGAAAATATGCTTCAGGATTGTTGGGAAACTCATAATGTATCACAAAGCGTACGTTAGGTTTGTCAATTCCCATTCCGAAGGCATTTGTTGCAATCATAATGAGGGTTTTATCGTTTAGCCACGCATCCATCATGCTTTCACGATTGGCCTTGTCTAATCCTCCATGATAAATTCCAACTTGGTATTTTTGACTCATTAAATAGTTGGCAATTTCCTTGACGCTTTTTCGTTTTTGACAATAGATAATGCCCGTTAAACCTTGAAATTTCGCTAAGGTTTTAGTGATTGCATTGAATTTATTTTCGACAGGATAAACTTCGTAACTAATGTTTGGACGAGAAAAATTAGCTTCAAATCGCTGCACATTTTTTAATTCAAGTTGTTTGATGATGTCTTCTTTTACTTCTTGAGTCGCGGTGGCAGTTAGAGCAATAATTGGAACTTGGGGTTGTAGTTTTCGTAAATCTGAAATTTTTCGATAGGGAGGTCTAAAATCATGACCCCATTCTGAAATACAATGTGCTTCATCGACCACAATTAATGCGATTTTCATCAATTTAAAGCGCTCGATAAACAATTTTGTTTGTAAACGCTCTGGTGATGTGTAAAGAAAATCCAAGCCTCCAAATCGTGCATTATCAAGTGTAATGTCTATTTCTTTGTAACTCATTCCACTTGTGATTGCCTTGGCACGAATTCCCTTTTTTTGAAGTTGTTCAACTTGATCATTCATTAAAGCAATAAGAGGCGAAACTACAATGCATACACCTTCTAGTGCGAGTCCTGGAACTTGAAAACAAACAGATTTCCCACCTCCAGTAGGCAGTAAGGCAAGGACATCATGGCCATAAATAACTGCATCCGCAATTTCTTCTTGCAAAGGTCTGAAATTGTCAAAACCCCAATATTTTTTTAATATTTCTTTACTTTGTCTCAAACTGAAAAATTGGAATTGTTCAAAATTAAACAAAAATGGGGATATTTTTTTAAAATATTAGAATAAGCGAAAAAAAATAAATATATTCGCAGAATAGAATTCGAAACAAGCACGCTATGTTACAAGACACATTAAATGTAAAAGTCAATCTTACTACAAACTCTAAAATTGCACAAGTTGATTGGGAAAATTTACCTTTTGGGAAAGTTTTTTCAGATCACATGCTTGTTATGGAATACAAAGATGGCAGCTGGCAAGAACCAGAAATAATGCCATTTGGTGAAATTAGTTTTCATCCTGCAACGTCTGCAATTCACTATGGTCAATCAATTTTTGAAGGGTTGAAAGCCTATAAAAATAAAGATGGCGAAGTTAGAATCTTCAGACCAGATATGAATGCAAAACGTTTTATTGAGTCTTCTGAACGCATGTGCATGCCAGTAATTCCTGAGCAATTATTTGTAGAATGTGTGCGTAAATTAGTTGAAATCGAACAAGATTGGATTCCTAATCGTGAAGGTTTTTCTTTATACATTCGTCCATTTATGTTTGCAACAGATGAATTTGTTGGTATTCGTCCTTCTGATACTTATAAATTTATGATTTTCACGTGTCCAGTTGGAGCTTATTACAGCGAACCTGTTCGTGTGAAAATAGAGGAACATTACACACGTGCTGCGGAAGGTGGAGTAGGTAGGGCAAAAGCTGCTGGAAACTATGGAGCTTCTTTATATCCTGCGAAACAAGGTCAATTGGCTGGATTTCACCAAATGCTTTGGACGGATGCGAAAACGCATGAATACATTGAAGAATCTGGAACAATGAATGTCATGTTTGTTATTAATGATGTTTTGGTAACTCCTTCAGAAGATAGTGATACAATTTTACGTGGAATTACAAAACGAAGTGTCATTGAAGTGGCGAAATCGTGGGGAATGCAAGTAGAAGAGCGAAAAGTAACTGTAAAAGAAATTGTTGAAGGAATAAAAAATGGTTCGGTAACAGAATGTTTTGGAGCTGGAACCGCTGCAACAATTGCACACATATTAAAAATGGGATTCAGAGAAGAAACCTTGGAGTTAAACCCTATTGAAAATAGACCTTTCTCCTTAAAAATGAGTCAATTTTTAGATGATTTAAAAGCAGGAATTGTTGAAGACACTTTTGGTTGGACTTTAAAAGTTTAATTCCTATTCAAAGAAAATGAAAGTAGAAAGCAAGTTATTTTTAGCTTGCTTTTTATTTTTTCTAAAGTTTTAGTTGTTTTTTTAGTTTTGCAGCTTTAAAAAATTAATTGTTATTTGGTTAAATTCTTTTGGTTTATCAATATTTACGACGTGTCCACAATCAGAAATCACATGAAGTTTAGATTTTTTGTGACTAATAATTAATTTCTTGATTGCAGGTAAAAATAAATGATCTTCCTCTCCCATGATATACAATGTTGGAATGTCTGATTCATTTATTCTAAAAAAAGATAAAAGTGGGTTTATTTGGGATATTAATGTAAACCAACGTTTGAATTCCTTTTGATAAAGTTTTTTGGCTTCTCGAATGAATAAGTTCCTTGATTCTCTGTGCGCTTTCATGGGCATAATGACAAATGCAAAAAGACGATATAAAACTAAGTATGGCAAGATTGACTTTAGTAAATTCCCCGTATGCATAAGTAATTGACTGCGAAAATTAAGCTTAACAACAGCGCCTCCCAAAATCATTGAATTAACAAGAGATGGAAATCGTGCACTTAATTCACGAATAATTATTGTACCTAATGAAATGCCGATGAAATGAGATTTTTTGATATTTAAGAAATCTAGAACTTCAATTATATCATTTCCAATTGATTGAAAAGTATAGCGTTGTGTCGAACGATTTGTCTTCGATTCGCCGTGACCTCTTAAATCGATTAATAATACGTTAAAGTATTGTTTATAATCTCGGATTTGTTTGTACCAGATTGAACTACTACCTCCCGCACCATAAATGAATGTGACCCAAGGCGCATCTTTTTCACATTTATGGATTTTGTAATTTAGCACATCAATGAAACAGATATTTTATCAATTTGTTTATAGAAATTGAATTTAATTGATGGTAATGTCTAGTTGCAGAAAAAAGAAAATCAATTGACTGATTTATTTTTTGCTTAGAAACGATTGAAAATCAAAAAAGATATGTATTTTTGAAAAAACGATTAAAAATTATTTTGATGAATTTTAAGATTTCACATACAAATTTATACACTTTGATTGTTTCTAGTTGCGAAAAATTAGATATCAATACTTCATCCGAATTGAAAAGTGAACTAGTTTTACTTAATAAAAACGGGATGAATAATATTGTTTTGGATTTGAGTAAAACACTTTATTGTGATTCTTCAGGATTAAGTTCCATCTTAATTGCTAATCGTTTGTGTAAAGATACTAATGGGAAATTTGCCTTATTAGGAATTACTCCTAAAGTACTGAAATTGATTCAAATTTCTCAACTTGACAAAGTCATTCAACTTTTTGAAAATTCTGAAGAAATCGAAAACTTCTTTGGCAATAAATGATTTTTGAGGTCACGATTTTAGGTTCTGGCGCAGCTTTACCAACTTTAAGAAGAAATCCAAGTGCGCAATATATTAATTGTAATGAGCGTCATATTCTAATTGATTGTGGAGAAGGAACTCAAAATCAGATTAGACGCTATGGAATAAAAATTCAAAAAATAAAACATATTTTCATTTCGCACCTTCACGGGGACCATTATTTTGGATTGATGGGTTTACTTAGCACCATGAGTTTACTTGGAAGAAGCGAATCGTTGACGATTTATGCGCCAAAAGAATTGGAGGGAATTATTCATTTGCAATTAAAAGCTAGTGGTCATCATTATGAATTTAAAATGAATTTTGTTTCCTTAGATAATTCTGAAATCACGCTGATTTTTGAGGATAAAATGATAGAAATTTGGGCAATTCCCATGAAACATCGTGTCAAAACGAATGGTTTTTTAATCAAAGAGAAGGTAAAAGAACTTTCGATAAATGGTGAAGTATTTCGAGAAAGTGGATTGTCTTTAACTTCTATTCCATTTTTCCGAAAAGGTCAAAATTTTGTTGATGAAAAAGGGAAATCACATTCTTACAAAAGATATACCTTTCCAGCTCAAAAGGCTAAATCGTATGCTTATTTTTCTGACACAGCACCAGTAACAAAAAATTGCGAATTCATTCAAGGTTTTGATGCACTTTATCATGAGGCAACTTTTACGGAAGTTCATCTTGATCGAGCGAAGCACACACTTCATTCCACTGCGAAACAAGCGGCAGAAATTGCAAAAACATCAAAAGTGAAACGTTTATATTTGGGACACATCAGTTCCCGCTACGACAGTGTAGAACAGCACTTAATTGAAGCGAAATCCGTCTTTGAAAACACAATTATTGTGGAAGATGGGATGAAGTTTTATGTTTAATGAGTTTAAGTTTTACAAAAGAAAAC
>JBIKSI010000176.1:0-5852 GCA_044348665.1 Crocinitomicaceae bacterium | reverse complement strand
CAATATGGAATTTTACCAAGAAGGTGATTTTTTATACTTGATTGGAGGTTATGGATACAGTGCAACTGCAGTAGATCATACTACTTTTAGCAACTTAACAGCAATTGATGTGCCTGCCACAATCGATGCAATTATCAATAATACAAGTTTCGTTTCAAATTTCAGACAAGTAACAGACGATCAATTTCAAGTAACTGGTGGTCGACTGGAAAAAATTAACAACACGTTTTATCTGGTTGGTGGTCAGAAATTTGTTGGAAGATACAATCCGATGGGACCAAACAATGGACCGGGATTTATCCAAGAATATACAAATCAAATTCGAAAATTTACCATTCAAGATAATGGTATAGACTTGATAATTAATCACCTACCAACAATCACAGATACAAACAATTTACCCCGAAGAGATTACAATGTAACGGCACAAATTTTCCCTGATGGATCAGAAGGAATTACTGCATTTTCTGGTGTTTTTCAAAAAACAGTAAATCTTCCTTTTTTAAATTGTGTCAATATCGATAGCACAAGTTTTGTCGTAAACAATGCCTTTACACAATATTATAACCATTATCACTGTGCAAATTTCCCAATTTACAGCAGTATCAATAATGAAATGAATACCGTTTTTTTCGGAGGAATTGCACAATACTACGACAGTTTAGGCTTTTTAACTCAAGATAATGAAGTTCCATTTGTAAAAACAATTGCACGTGTGGAAAGAAATACAGATGGAACTATGTCCGAATACAAATTACCAATTGAAATGCCTGCGTATCTAGGTGCTGGATCAGAATTCATTCCAAATGAGACTTTACCATCTTACGCAAATGGCGTTATAAAATTTGATGAATTACTGGAAGACACTACCTTAGTTGGGTATATTTACGGAGGAATAAGTAGCTCGGCAGCAAATATCTTCTTCACCAACGATGGAACTCAAAGTAATGCTAGTAGTCAAATTTTCAAGGTACTATTGATCAAAAATGAAGCTCTTTCAACCCATAAATTGAATGAACAAAGTAAGGGAACATTACAAATAAAAGTACTACCAAACCCCAATGATGGAAATTTTGTGGTAAAATACAATTTAACAAAATCTTCTGATGTGAAATTCACGCTTTATTCTGAGGAAGGGAAAAAAATTGAAGATCAACTATTCAAAAATTTAGCGGCTGGAGAAAATACATTTCCGAAATATTCTAGAAACATCCGTAAAGGTGGAACTTTCATTTTAACAATCGAAACAGAATATGAAAAAGCAACTCAAAAAATCATCATCCAACCATGAGGTACTTTTTGCTAATAGTGGTTCACTTAACATTTAATTTTGATTTCGCTCAAGTATTATCAGTTGAGAAAAATATTGAGATTCTAAGTCACGACTCCTTACAAGGACGCTTGGTTGGAAGTATTTCAGAGAAAATAAGTGCCATACACATAGCAAATCAATTTAAGGAATTGAGCCTTCAACCTTTTTTTGAAGGTAACTATTTTCAAGAATTTGAATCAGAATACAATCCAAATCCACATGATACGATTTCGGAAAATTTAGTTAATATAAAAAGTCAAAATGTACTTGCCTATTTGAACAATAATGCCTCAAGGACTTTTGTTATCGGTGCCCATTATGATCATATTGGAAGAAATGAGTACCATCAATCTCTTGAAAACAAGGCAGACGGAAAAATTCATAATGGTGCAGACGACAATGCATCAGGAGTGGCTGGAGTCATCGAATTAGCTCGAATCTATTCTCGCAACAACACGATTGAAAATGTAAATTTTATTTTTATTTGCTTTTCTGGAGAGGAAATTGGTTTACTTGGTTCGAAAAAATTTATTGAAAAAATTGACCACACTAAAAAAATTGATTTTATGCTCAATATGGATATGATTGGCAGAATGGACAAGGAAAATCAATTATTTATTGGTGGAGTTTGCACCTCTCCCCGCTTTCAAGAATTACTTTTTAAACAGAAACCTTCAAACATTAAATTAACTATCGATAGCAGTGGAATTGGTCCTTCAGATCATTCTTCTTTTTATTTAAATAAAATTCCTGTTTTATTTTTCCATACTGGAAGTCATGAAGATTATCACAAACCAAGTGACGACTTCGAAAAAATAAATTTCTCAAGTCTGAAACAAATAATTGAATTCATAAATCAATTTACACTTGCATTATCTAAAGAAAACACAATCGAATTTACACCAACAAGAAATAATTCAAAAACAAAAACATCAAAGTATAAAATCACCTTAGGTATTTTGCCAAATTATGCAGCTTTTGGCGATGGATTGCATATTGATAATGTGAGTCCAAACAAACCAGCTGAATTAGCAGGAGTAAAAGCTGGAGATATTCTTGTGGGAATTAATTCATGCAAAATAACTGATATTTACACCTACATGGAATGTTTAGCAATCATAAAACCTGGTGAAACATTAATTTTACAGCTAAAAAGAAATGATCAACTCTTAACAAAAGAAATTACCTTGTAAGAATATTTTATCTTTTAAATTATTTAAGTTAATTGTTTTTGAAAGTGTATTTTTGCTTAATAATCATCGAAAAATCGTATATTTCATTCAAAAACAAACTGTAAAACAATGAATCACGCTGAAATTTTAAAATCCACTTTTGACTCATTTTTTAAAGCTCCTATTGAAGTTTGGGAGGAGTTTACTTCTAAATGTGAATGTGTTAGCTTCAAAAAAGACGAAATCATCAAGGCTGAAAATACACGTGAAAAATATTTTTATTTTATACTGAAAGGAAGCGTCGGAATATTTTTGTGGAAAGAAAACAATTTTGTGTGTTTGGATTTTGCCTTTGACAATCAATTTTGCTCCGACTACATGTCTATGTTGATCAAGCAAACAACACCATTGCAAATGATGGCTCTTGAAAATACAGAAATGTTGCGTATGACCACAGAGGATTACGATATCTTAACACAAGAATCGATGGGGGAAGTTTTACGACTTGTTGCAGCTGAAATGTCCTTTGTTGATAAGCAAAACCAACAAATTGAACTCCTCACAAAAACTGCAAAGGAACGATATGAAATCATGTTGCAAAAATTTCCAAACATTCAAAACAGAATTGCCCAAAATCACATTGCTTCTTATTTAGGGATTACACCGCAAAGTTTAAGTAGAATTCGACGTGCTTAATTTTTTTTACCAAATGGTAATTTTTTTCAAAAAATAATTATTGAACTTTGCCTCAGCAATTGAAAAGCAAGTTTATGAAACAGATAATTATTTCTTTGAGTTTTCTACTAATTATTCCTAAAGTTATGTCCCAAAATTCGACTTTAAATGACAAATTACAAAATGTTTTAGATAAATCCTTCGACCAAAAGAACATTTTCGGAACAAGCTTCGCCATAAAACAAGATACCTTTTATTGGAATGGATCCGCAGGAAATTTGAAAGCAACAGATTCCTACTTTATTGCAAGTACAACAAAATTGTTTACAAGTGCAATCATTTTTCACTTAAAAGACGAAGGTAAATTATCACTTGAAGATAAAATAAATAAATACTTGGATAACAAAACTCTAAAAGGCTTGCATGTTTTTAAGGGAAAGGATTATTCCAATGAAATTACCATCAAACAATTATTGGCGCACACTTCCGGTTTACCAGATTATTTTCAGAATAAAGGGCAAAATGGTCTTAGTTTAGAAGATGAACTTATTCAAGGAAAAGATCAATTTTGGACATTCGATCAAGCAATTGAGAAAAGTAAAGCGATGACTCCAATTTTTGCACCTGGAACAAAAAATAAAGCACATTATTCAGATGCAAATTTTCAACTTTTGGCGAAAATTATTGAAAACATCACTCAAAAATCATATTCACAAAATTGTAAGGAATTAATCATTGATAAACTAAATCTATCAAAAACTTACCTTTATTCCGATTCCACTGATTTGACTCCTAAATCAATGTATTACCAAAACAAAGTGTTAGAAATCCCTAAAGCAATGACATCATTTGGTCCAGATGGTGGAATGGTTTCAACAAATGCAGATCTGTTAGTCTTTATTGAGGCATTTTTTGAAGGTAAACTGTTTTCAAAGGAGAATTTGGAAGATATGCAATCATGGAATAAAATATTTTTCCCTATGCGCGCCGGAGTTGGGATTCATCAATTCAAATTGCCATGGATTTTTAATCCCACAGGTTTTATTCCTGTTTTTATTGGTCATTCAGGACTTTCAGGTGCTTTGGCCTATTACAGTCCGAGAGAAAAATTATTTATTGTTGGAACCGTGAATCAAATCGCACATCCAGATTTATCTTTCAAGACAATGATTAAACTGACTCAAATCTTGCTAAAAGAAAAAAGGTAAAATTTTTCATTACAGAACAAAATATTAGCACAAAATTAATTGATTATTAACTCTTTGTTAAATCACATTAAAAGTGAGAAATTGTTTTTAAGTTCGCAGAAAAAACAATGAATATTGAAAAGTATTTGGAAGAATTGGTACTCAAATATGAGAAATCAAATCGAGATTTAAACGAGCAAATCGTTAAAGAAATCAAGAAAAAAATTCTATCTTTCGAATACAAAAAAATTCACCAAATTGTCACTTTTGGTTCAAGTATCAAATGCACAAATATTCGTCAAAATCCCAAGGTCAAATTATTGATTTCCATGAAAGAAAAGGACAAACGTTCTGTGGAAGAAATCACAATTTGGCTTTACAACTATTTAAACACTCCTGAATTTAAAATCAAAAGGCAAGAAAGTCAGTTGGAATTTAATTACAAAGGAGTCGATTTTGTTGTATTTATCGCAAAAAAGAAAGAAAAAACCTTTAATTATCATGTGATGCAAAATTTAAACTTTAGCAAAGAAATATTAACTAATTTTAATATTCACACATCAAACGTGCTTGAATCAAATTACCAAAAAGAAATAATTCTGATGAAATTATGGCGTGAAAAGCACCAATTAAATTTCCCAACGATGTATTTAGAATTGGTTGTAATTGATGTTTTAAGAAAATGCAACAAGAAAAATTTGTTTTCAAGAATTATTAGAATTTTGGATTTTTTAAGGAAAGATTTTATTTCTGAGAAATTCTACGACCCATCCAATACAAATAATGTGATTTCAGATTACATTAGTTTAGAGGAGAAGGCTAAAATTCAATCAGTTGCAAAATTAAGTTTAACAGAAGAATACATTTCAGATATTGTTTCGTAAGATCAAAATATTTATCTAATTTGCTTCCGATTGGGTTTTCTTTTGCGTAGTTTTTGATTTCCGGCTTGCATTTGCAAATAAATTAAACTATATTGGTGTAATTACCAATTACAAACAAACCAAAAAATGCAAATAGAATACAAAAACATTGAATTAACTTTTCTTCAAATTGAGGATTATCCCGAATTGAAAGAAACGATGATTAATTCGTATGAAACAATGCCTGATGCTTATTGGAAGGAAAAGCAAATTGCTACTTTACTAAAAAATTTTCCCGAAGGTCAAATAATTATCAAGGTCAACGGTGAAATAGCTGGAGCTGCACTTTCAATTGTTGTGGATTATGATTTATTTGATGACCAACATACCTACAAGGAAATAACAGGAAATTATACTTTTTCTACGCACACCCCTTTTGGTGATACACTTTACGGTATCGATTTATTCATAATTCCAAAGTATAGAGGTTTAAGACTTGGTCGACGATTGTATGAATATAGAAAGGAATTATGTGAGAATTTGAATTTAAAAAGAATGATTTTTGGAGGTAGAATTCCAAATTATCACAAGTACGAAAATCAGTTTACACCAAAGGAGTATATTGAGAAAGTAAAACAAATGG
>JBIKSI010000175.1:0-5866 GCA_044348665.1 Crocinitomicaceae bacterium | reverse complement strand
CAAAACCTATATTTTGTTCCTTTTTCATATTCAAAAGTATGAAAAAATATTGAAAATAAGAAGTTTTTCAGACTTAAGTTATTTACAATCAAGTTGTTAATAACTAATTTGCCTTGCAACGGTCTTAAATCGCTTTTAATACTTTTTTAAAAAGGATCATTTTGTCCTCAGATAATTACCACATATTAATCTAAAATCCCTATTTTTCCCTAACTTTGCCTTCATGATTTCAAACATTCAATTTCAAATTAATCCAGAAGATTTGTCAAACACAACTTTGATAAAACAACTTATTGCAGAAAAATTGAAGTTGAAAGGTGATTTTTATTTCAAATTGCAAAAAAAATCAATCGATGCTCGATCAAAAAACATTAAACTGAATGTTTCATTTTTAGTCAGCTTAGAAAAATTTGAGCAGGAAATCACGCATTACTTTCATGAAAATGATGTTTCCAAATCTCCTGAAATCGCTATCATTGGAGCAGGTCCAGCAGGACTTTTCGCAGCATTGAAAGCAATTGAATTGGGATTAAAACCCATCATTTTTGAACGCGGAAAAGATGTGCGAGCAAGAAGACGTGATTTAGCAAAGTTGAACAAGGAATCAATCGTAAATCCTGAATCAAACTACTGTTTTGGCGAAGGTGGAGCGGGAACCTATTCTGACGGAAAATTATATACACGTTCAAAAAAACGAGGAAATGTGCTAAAGGCAATGGAATGGTTCGTTGAATTTGGCGCTGATTCCGAAATTTTGATTGATGCTCATCCACACATTGGCACCAATAAATTACCACAAGTGATTATTGCCATGCGTGAAAAAATCATTGCTTGCGGTGGCGAAGTTCATTTTGATTCAAAACTGACAGATATTTATGTCGAAAAGAACGCAATTTCTGGAATCCAAATCAATAAGGAAACAAATTATTCATTTCAGCAATTGATTTTGGCAACGGGACATTCCGCTCGAGATATTTTTTATTTATTGCATCAAAAAGGAATAAAAATTCAAGCAAAAGGTTTTGCACTTGGAGTTCGTATTGAGCATACGCAGGAGTTAATCGACAAAATTCAATACCACGGACAAGTGAGTGGAGATTTGCTTCCACCAGCTTCATATTCACTTGTAACCCAAGTTGATGGAAAAGGCGTTTATTCATTTTGCATGTGTCCTGGCGGAATTATTGCACCTTGTGCCACAGAGCAGCAAGAAGTGGTTACAAATGGTTGGTCGCCCTCTAAACGCAATAATATTTATTCCAATTCTGGTATTGTTGTCAGTATTGAACCGTCAGATTTTGAAAATCACGATAAAAACCCCTTTGTTTGCCTCGAATTTCAGCAAGAAGTGGAACGTAAATGTTGGGAAGAAGCAGGTAAAACACAAAAAGTTCCTGCTCAGCGCTTGAAAGACTTTGTGGAAGGTAAAATTTCGATTGATATTCCACGATCTTCCTACCAACCTGGCGTTGTGAGTTTAGATTTAAACAAAATTCTACCAAAAATGATTGCGGGTAGATTAAAAACAGCATTTATTGATTTTGGTAAAAAAATGAATGGATTTCTAACAAACGATGCGGTACTGCATGCTCCTGAATCAAGAACTTCCTCACCCGTTCAAATTCCACGTGATAATGAAACCTTAGAGCACATTGAAATCAAAGGACTTTATCCCGCAGGAGAAGGAGCTGGATATGCAGGAGGAATCATTTCCGCTGCCATTGACGGAATGAATTGCGTTGACAAAATTTATGAAAAATTAGAAAATGAAGCTCAATTATAAAGAAATAAATAGAAATTCGTGGAATAAGCGGACAGAAATCCATGTCGATTCAGATTTTTATGACATGAAAGGATTTTTGGATGGAAAAACATCTTTAAAATCCATCGAATTGGACTTACTCGGCGACGTTTCTGGACTAAAAATTCTTCATTTACAATGTCATTTCGGTCAAGATTCACTTTCTCTAGCCCGCTTGGGAGCAAAAGTTACTGGAGTTGATCTATCAAATGTTGCCATTGATAAAGCAAAAAACTTAGCACAAGAATTAAACTTAGATGCTCAGTTTATTTGCTGTGACCTGTATGATTTACCTCAATTATTGGATGAAAAATTTGACCTTGTTTTCACTTCTTATGGAACGATTGGCTGGCTTCCAGACCTCAATAGATGGGCAAAACTTGTCAATCATTTTTTGAAACCGAAGGGAAAATTTGTTTTTGTAGAATTTCATCCCGTAGTTTGGATATTTGACGATGCTTTTGAAAAAATTGAATATTCTTATTTTAATAAAGAAGAAATTGTTACCGAAGAAGATTCTTATGCAGCAATGAATAACTCCAATAAGGAATCATTTATTACTTGGAATCATCCTTTAAGCGACGTCCTTTCCGCTCTAATTGACAATTCTTTGGTTTTGACAAAATTTTCTGAATTGGATTATTCTCCTTATAATTGTTTCCAAAATACTGTTGAATTTGAAAATGGAAAATTTCGAATCAAAGGCTTGAAAGAAAAAATACCAATGGTTTATGCACTTGTTGCTGTAAAAAGTAACTAATTCAAATCAACAAAAACACCAAATTAACATGAAATTAATAGACTTTAGAAGCGATACAGTAACAAAACCAAGTAAAGAAATGCTTGAATTTATGTTCCAAGCAGAAGTAGGAGACGACGTTTTTAGCGAAGACCCAACAGTCAACGCGTTGCAACAAAAAGCAGCGAATTTGTTTGGAATGGAAGACGCATTGTATTGTTCCAGTGGCACACAAACCAATCAAATTGCAATTAATGTGCATGTACAGCCGGGTGGCGAGGTAATTTGTCATCAAGACAGCCACATTTTTAAATACGAAGGAGGAGGAATTGCCAAAAACTCAGGAGCATCTGCTCGTTTATTGCAAGGCGAAAGAGGAAAAATAACAGCTGCTCAAATTGAAGAATGGATCAATCCTGACGACGTACATTATCCTGTTACACAATTGGTTAGTTTAGAAGACACTATGAATCGTGGTGGCGGAGCAATTTACGATTTTGCGGAAATAAAGAAAATAAAAGAAATTTGCAACAAACACAATTTGCCACTTCATTTGGACGGTGCACGAATTTTTAATGCATTGGTTGAAACAAAAATTGACTACAAAGAATATGCATCTCAATTCGATTCTATTTCAATTTGTTTGTCTAAAGGCCTTGGAGCACCCGTTGGTTCCTTATTGTTGGGTAAAAAAGATTTTATCAAAAAAGCCCGTAGATCACGCAAAGTATTTGGAGGTGGAATGCGTCAAGCAGGAATCATTGCCGCAGCAGGTATTTATGCGCTCGATAATCATATTTTGCGACTTTCAGATGACCACAAAAGAGCGAAATATTTGGAAGAAGCCTTCCTAAAAACAACTTGGGTGAAAGGAACCATTGCTGTAGAAACCAATATTATTGTTGTTTTATTAAATGAAGCTTCAAAAAGAGATGAGATCATTGAATCTTTCAAAAATTCTAACATTTTATGCATGGCTTTTGGCCCAGGAATGATACGTTTTGTGTGTCATTTAGATATTTCAGATCAAGATATTGAATTTACAAAAGAAGTTATTGTGCGCATTTAAAAGGGATTCAAGATGCAATACCAAACATGATTATAGTATGGTCTAGGAGGTTAAACAATTTAACAACTATTACTGGATTATACGAATATCTCATTGGAATAAAATAAAAATAAGTATTTGATGTAACATACTCTAAAAGAGTTAATTAAAATCTTACACCCCAAGGATAAGAGTTTTTCTAGCATTTGTCACAATAAAAAAATGAAAAAAAATCCACTATCTTTGCGCCTTTTTTTTCATGCAACACAGAACATCTTACGACACATCCGTAAAACATTTGTGCCGAAAAGGCTTAGAAGAAGCAATACCCTTAAGCTTACGGAAAACAATTCCTCGCAATACAATTCACCGTTGGAGGCAAGAAAAAGATGATAAATACATCGGTTGTGAACTGAACAAATTAGCAAATTCAGAAATTGAAATGCTAAAAGAATTTGTAAAATCTCGTAATGCTAAACGGATTTTCATGACTTATGTTCGCATCGGGCGCTTTATACAATCGATGAGTAATGACAAATTCATGAAGCAACAATTCAAAAAACACCGAATGGATTTAATTGATATTGTTGAACGAGCACGAAAAAGCATTCCTTTTAAGCAAGTTTTAAAATGTTTTAATCTTTCTGCTACGACATACAATTTGTGGGTCTTAGAAATCTATTCGGGTTGTTCAAAATCTCCATTGGATTGGTGTTTTATTAAGCAACCACATCAATTGAAAGTAGACGAAGTGGAGAAAATGAAAGAAATGTTGGAAGATGAAACTATTGAACATTGGCCTATTTCATCTGTTGCGCATCATGCCAGAAGAGAAGGATTTCTGTTTATTTCAAACTCTACTTGGTACAAATACGCAAAGCTCTTGGGATTACGAAGAAAAAAACCAAAATTTGCACGTAAAAACGGAGCACCAGGAATAAAAGCAGTTCGACCCAATGAAATATGGCATGCTGATGTGACCTATTTTAAGATTGGATTAAAAATCCACTATATATCTTTAGTTGTCGACAACTTTTCTAGAAAAATATTATCTCATTTAGTAAGCGATACCTTAAATGCAACAAATAGATTGTTAACGATTAAACAAGCATACGAAAGTGAATTCAATTCCATTGAAGAGGATTTGACCTTATTGGTTGATGGAGGAAGCGAAAACAATAACAATCTGGTGGAAAACTACATTCATCTTTTACCAAACCTAACAAAATTAAGAGCTTTACATGACATTCGATTTGGGAACACACAGATTGAGGCCCACAACAAATTATTAAAACAAGGTTGGTTGTACAGAAAAGAATTTAAAAATGAAGAGGAACTCAAAGAAGCACTTGAAATTTTTGAAAATGAATTCAATAATATCCGCCCAAGTCATGCTATTGGTGGAATGACACCTTCCGAAATGCACCTTAAAACAGAAAATTATTACAACGAAAGTTTTATTACAAGCGCCAAAGAAGCTCGAAAAGAACGTTTTGTAGACAACAAATGTAATGCCTGTAGTTCTTGTAATCATACTAAGGAACTGAAAATAATTTAGAATTTACAAAGGCAGAAAACTTTACAAAGGAAACCGTAGATTCATAGGAAATTTTATTTCTATTTTACATTTTACACTGAAAAATTCTAGAAAACATCCTATTGACGACGAGAATAAATAACAAAAAAAGCAAAAATTCTTAATTTTCAACTAAATCTTTTACATCTTTGAAATTCTTTTATCATGACAAATGAATAAATTCTGAAAATGTACTTTTGCACATAACAAAATTTGGATACTGACAAAAAAATTGTATTTTTACCTTCCGTGGGCTTCGTGGTGAAGCATTCTAGCTATGTGTTCCTTATTAGGAACATTTTTGCGTGGAACTCGAATAGTTATTAAAGGACTTAGATGTAAATGCAAGTACAGTTTCAAAATTTGGTGGTGCTTATCAGATTGAGTCTATTCCTAATGGATTAAATATTATACAAAGAGGAGGAAGACTCGAACATTTTGAGATATGTCCCATACGATTAACAAGGTTTTAAACTGTTTTAGTTTTGTTTTTGCGGAGAGAGAGAGAATAGAACCTTCAATTCCATTTTAACTTGTATAATAATTCCAAAAAAGTATAAACGCAAAAAAACTCCATTCGTATGCTGAATGGAGTTTTATAAAAGTGGCGTCGACTTACTCTCCCACCCTCAAAAGGGCAGTACCATCAGCGCAATCAGGCTTAACTTCTCTGTTCGGAATGGGAAGAGGTGGACCATGATG
>JBIKSI010000174.1:0-5872 GCA_044348665.1 Crocinitomicaceae bacterium | reverse complement strand
TTAACAATTTATCAATAACTCGTTAATCTACGTAACTCAATTTCAACATGTTTGTTTTTCCATTTTCCTCTAAAGGAATGGAAGCAATATTGATAACCATATCACCAGACTTTAACAAACCTTCTTGTTTCAGCAAATATTTGATGTCTGCAATTGTGTGATCTGTACTTACTCTCTTATTGTAATAGAAACCTTTAACTCCCCAAATTAAATTTAATTGTGTTAGAATTTCTTTATTACTTGTAAAGACATAAATTGGTGCTTTTGGTCGTTGAGAAGCTAATTTATAAGCTGTGTATCCTGAAAATGACATGGTAACGATAGCATCTGCCTCCACACGTTGAGATAATCTACACGCATTAAAGCAAATAGAATCGGAAATAAAACGATGTTGAGACTTATCTGGTGCCACTTCTTTGTTGTAAATCCCTTCAAAACTTTCCATTTCTTTTACAATGTTTGCCATCGTTTTGATTACTTCTACTGGAAATTTACCTACAGAAGTTTCTGCAGATAACATTACCGCGTCAGCACCATCTAAAACTGCATTAGCAACGTCATTTACCTCTGCTCTTGTTGGAGTAATGTTTGTAATCATACTTTCCATCATTTGTGTTGCCACGATGATTGGTTTTGCAAATTCAAAACATTTTTTGATCAACATTTTTTGAATTAGAGGAACATTTTGATAGGGAACTTCCACTCCTAAATCTCCACGAGCAACCATGATTGCATCAGTAACTTTTAATATTTCATCAATATCTTGAACAGCTTCTGGCTTTTCAATTTTAGCAACAACTTTCGCTTTTGCTTGCGCCTGACCAATCAAATGTTTTAATTCAATAATATCTCTCGCTGAACGAACAAATGAAAGTCCAATCCAATCCACTTTTTGTTCAAGAGCAAAAGCCAAATCTTCCAAATCTTTTGGAGTAAGACAAGGCATTGAAATTTTGGTATTTGGCAAATTCACTCCTTTTTTCGAAGATAAAATTCCACCATGAATTACTTCGACCTCAATCAATTTCTTTTTATCAGTTGAAATAACTTGCAAAGCTAATTTCCCATCATCTAATAAAATTCTTTCTCCTGGTTTTACATCTTTTGGAAGTTGCTCGTAATTGATTGAGAATTTTTCTGCTGTACCAACAATTCTATCAGTTGTAATTGTAACTTTTTTACCATTTTCAAGAAAAACACCGTTATTTTCCATCTCATGTGTTCTAATTTTTGGCCCTTGTAAATCTGCAAGAATTGCAACATTTAATCCTGTTTCTTCGTTGATTTCACGAATCGTTTTGATTAAGTTTACATAAACTTCATATTCACCATGTGAAAAATTCAAACGACACACGTTTAAACCTTCCAAAATCATTTTCGTTAAGGTTTCTTTACTTGAGGAAGCTGGTCCTAAAGTTGCTACAATTTTGGTCTTTTTCATCCTATTAATTTGCATTGCAATTTTTTATTAACTATTCAAAAACAATTAGTTGTGTTGAACTAAACTCTTGTGGTTCGAAAGTAAAACAAGCCATAATGCAATCAACTTCTCTCAAATCGTTCAACAAATCATCTAAATTCAACACGTAATTATTACACAAAAACAAAAAATAATCAATTTGTTGTTTTTCAGGAATTAAATATTTCCCTTCGTGTTTATTTTTTATCAAATAAATGTCTAATTTGTTTTCATCATCAAGCATCAAATAATAAGGATGACTTGACAAAATTGAACCTTTTTTTGAGTTAACGTCAAACAAATCGTGTGCTTTTTCTAGCTTCAAATCCAAATTTTCATTGATGTTCCAAACTAGTTTATAATCACTAACGTGGGAACAAATCCCAATCAATTCGTAATCATAATCATTTTCAAAGCTTAAAGTATGTTTGACAACTTTAGACATATTTAAAAAGACAAATTTACTAAAAAGGTTTGAAAGTTGATGCCAAATTATTTATTATTATGCAACACAACAAAATCTTAACACTTTGATTCTATTATTTTAACAACAATAGGCTCAATGCAATTATAAAATTCATAGAGTATTTGCAAAAATTCTATCAAAAATTACTGAAGTTACAAAATAAATTCTTAATTTAGATAAACCTTTTAATAACTAAACTAATTTAATATGGCTTGCAATTGTCAAAAAATTGAAGTAAAAGTGCAACGCGTTTGTTTTTACTGTAAGAAGAATCTTGAAGGAAGATCCGATAAATTATTCTGCGGCATCAAGTGCAAAAACAATCACTATGCTTTTTGTAAAATACATGGCACACCTCCAGATTATCCAAAAGCAAAACATCTAAAAAAGAACGATGATCTTATCAGATATTTTGATAAAATTCAGAGTTATGGATACTTAAATTTTATAATGCCATGACCCAGCAAGAACTCGGTTTGTATGGAGAAAGGCTAGCAGAAGAATTCCTACTAGAAAAAAATTATTTGGTAGTTCACAAAAATTATCGTTTTTCAAAAGGAGAATTGGATTTAATTTGTGAACATGCTGGAAAATTAATTGTGGTAGAAGTTAAAACAAGACAAACTGCCGAAATAGGAGAACCTTGGCGGGCAGTAACAAGGTCAAAGCAGCGACAAATTATTAAACTTGCCAACAGGTATATTTTAGAGTTTGATATACATCTTGAAACTCGTTTTGATATTATATCGATTGTTTACAATTCATTTCGCACGGATATTGAACACATAGAGGATGCTTTTTCACCATAATTTGGAATTAGTTTGCTTCAACTAAATCCCTTGCTCGGACTCCAAAATTATTGTTGTTCCAAATTGTATATTTTCCTTCCCTATTGAGAACAAAAGAAGGAAATTTTCCTTGATTTACATTTAATATCGAACCTATATTCAATGATAAAGCTACGTTTACCTTCGGTAATAATTTTTTTCGATATGCTTGCAATTCCTTTTCATTGGAGGAACACACTAAAAACTTTATTTTCAAATCTGGATTCCTTTCTTGTAATAAGTTTATCATTTCAGTTGATTCATGGCAGTATTTGCAGCCTGGAATTGTAATGACAATAAAATCATTCCCTGTAAAGTCGCGAGGATCTTGCGGAACTATACTTTTTCCTTCCTTGGAAAAATCACCTTCATAAATTGGATTTAAGGCAAATGCAATTCCAAACGGAAGCACAAAAAAGACAATAAATAATGAATAATTTAGAATACGATTTCTAATAATATTCAATTTTTTTAGTTTCCAAAAAAGCAAGAAGCTCAAAATCACAACTAATGTAAAAGGGAAAATTTTGGAAATTGTCCAAGAAAAATTAAAATTTAAAAACAACATCTCTATTTTCTTGAAAAAGAGAATAGAAATGAATAATAAACCAGTAAGAATAATTTTTTTTAACATAATGCATAAAAAAAAGGAAGTCGAAACTTCCTTTTATGATAATTTTTTAGGATTATTTAGGCTCCAAAACAGTTTTTGCACCATCTGAATCTGTCCACTCAATTTTTTCTTTTTCATAAGTATTAATTGTAACCACAGAAGTGTCTGGGCTACCCAAAATACTATAAATCATTGTCATTTTGTCTTCCTTAATCGTGTATGTGAAAGGAAATGTGAAAGAAATAACTGGATCTGTTACTGTTAAAACTCCTGAACCATTGTCTTTTTCGTCCTTAGTAAATGTAAAAACTGCTGATTCACCTGAAGCAATTACATCTCCTTCAAAAGTTGTGGCTTTCCATTCACCATCCAATTTTTTGTTGATTTTTTTCTCTTTTGAACAAGAACTAGCAACTAAAACTGTCACTGCCAAAAGTGCAAACAATACCTTTTTCATTTTTATGAATTTAATTTATTAAGACACAAATATAGAATATTATTTTTGTTGCAAACCTTTTTGATTAAAACTTTGTTTAATTTTGTAAAAAATATCTTATGCAAGTTCCTGTAACAATATACGCCGAAATGACTCCAAATCCGTCAACAATGAAATTTGTTGCAAATAAATATTTATTGATTTCTGGAGAGTCTGTTGAATTTTCTTCCCTAACTGACGCCAAAGGATACTCTCCTTTAGCAGAAGAATTATTTAACTTTCCTTTTGTGAAAAATGTGTTTATGGCCGCAAACTTTGTTACCATTACCAAAACTGATTCCGTTTCTTGGGACTTTATTGTAATGGAAGTGCGTGAATTCATTAAAAATTGGATTGCTGATGGAAAAGATGTATTGATTCAAATGCCAGCACCAAAGCCAGTAGAAACAGTAGATGAAGCAAAAGAGCAAAAAATCTATGAACCATCTGAATATGATGAAGCTATCATTTCTTTGTTAGATGAATATGTGAGACCAGCCGTTGAAAACGACGGTGGAGCAATAGATTTCAGAAGCTTCAAGGATGGAGTAGTTACTGTTGCAATGCGCGGATCATGTTCAGGCTGCCCCTCATCAACTGCAACTTTAAAAGGCGGAATTGAAAACTTATTAAAATCTCATTTGCCTGAGGTTAAAGAAGTTGTTGCAGAAAACGCATAAAGAAGCATTTTTTGATTAATTGAGGTAAATTTAGTATTGCAGATTGAGACAAAGAGCTGAAATTTTGAACTAAATTTTTATTTCGAAATAAAACAAATATTGCTACTTTTGTTCCTTTAATTTTAACACCTTTATTGAAATGAAAGTAGCAGTTGTTGGCGCAACCGGAATGGTTGGGGAAGTAATGTTAGAAGTTTTGAAAGAATTCAACTTTCCAATCACAGAATTAATCCCTGTAGCCTCTGAAAAATCAGTTGGAAAAGAAATTTCTTATGCAGGAAATTCTTACAAAGTTGTTAGCCTACAAACTGCAGTGGAAATGAAACCTGAATTAGCTATTTTTTCTGCAGGTGGAGAAACTTCTTTGGATTGGGCTCCAAAATTTGCTGCAGTTGGAACTACCGTAGTGGACAATAGTTCTGCGTGGAGAATGGACCCAACAAAAAAATTGGTGGTTCCTGAAATAAACGGTGATTTATTGACCAAAGAAGATAAAATTATCGCCAATCCAAATTGTTCTACCATTCAATTGGTTTTGACTTTAAAACCTCTACACGATAAATATAAAATCAAACGTGTGATTGTATCTACCTACCAATCCATCACAGGAACGGGTGTTAAAGCTGTGCAACAACTTGAAAACGAGCGAAATGGTGTGGCAGGTGAAATGGCCTACAAATACGAAATCGATAAAAATTGTATTCCTCAATGTGATTCGTTTTTAGACAATGGTTACACCAAAGAAGAAATGAAATTGACCAACGAGACCAAAAAGATTTTAGATCCTGCTATTTGGGTTACAGCTACCGCAGTTCGTGTTCCTGTTGTGGGTGGACATTCTGAGGCTGTGAATATAGAATTTGAAAATGAATTTGATTTACAAGAGGTAAAAACAATTTTATCTAACACTTCTGGTATCACTTTACAAGATAACCCAGCGAATTTCGAATACCCAATGCCACGTTTTGCTCAAGGAAAAAATGAGGTGTTTGTTGGTAGAATTCGCCGCGATGAATCTCAGCCAAAATCTTTAAATTTATGGATTGTTGCCGATAACTTACGCAAAGGGGCTGCTACAAATGCGGTGCAAATTGCTTTGTTGTTGAAGGAAAAGGGATTATTATAGAGAATGATGCTTTCATAAATAGCTAAGTGTATTTATAGGTACAAACAATTATTTATAAGTGCTATAATTAGTTATTTAGTTACATAAACAAATAAAAGTAATCACTAGTGTCCGATAAAAAAATCTTGTAAAAGTGGGGATTTCTGTTACGAATTCCCCACTTTCATGTAATTTGGTCTTGCAAACATAAATTACATGAGTAAAAGTAACCATTTTTTCGGTCAAT
>JBIKSI010000060.1:0-19564 GCA_044348665.1 Crocinitomicaceae bacterium | reverse complement strand
TTACCATACCAATGGATTTGGAATTCCATTAATGATAGAATATGGAAGATATTTAGATGATAATTTAAGATATTTCATTTATTCTCGATGCCAAATTCAAGCAATTTCAGCAACAAAATTCACCTTATTTAATATTGCCAATGGTCAAACATCTGCCATTTATGAAGGAGTTGAAATCCTTGATGATAGAAAACAAATCCTATTTGAATTGGGACTAAAATATAACTTGTAGACTATGAAAACTATTTTGTTTATTACCTTATCACTTTCCCTCCTATTATCTTGTTCAAAGCAAGAAAGAAACAAACGCATGTTTGCTGGAAATTGGGTTTTGAAAAATATTAATACAAAAAAATATGTTAACAACGAAGAAACTGAAAGTAAGGATACAACTTATTATGGGGTGATGCAATTGCAAAATACTAATGGAGTAGAAAATCACGCTTACTTTACTGGTTTTGAACCTTTTAATAGCAGCTATTCAAATTGGGACGTTTCAGACAATGAACCTAATGTAATTCGATTTTATCTTATGAATTTGGATTTAGGGTTTAATTTTTCATACAATTTTACGATTGAAAAAATTAATTCTAAAAAAATGATATTAACTTCATTTGCTTCCGACATTGATTTGAACGTAAAGGAGAAATAAACGTGGGAATTTACAAAAGAGTAAAATAAATACCTTAACCCTTTGTTAACAAACACTTAATTTTCACAGCTTTTTCAAAATGATCAAATTGATTTTCCTCAATCCACCAGCGAGCTACTTCCATTAATTCTTGAGGATTACTATTTTTATTTTCAAAAAAAGCATAAAACGACAATCCAACATTTTCTCCACTCTTTGCGATTTTTGCGTCGCAAACACGAATGATTTTATCTTGCATCAATTTATTTAGGGACATTCTGATCTTTAAATATTTATTTAGGCTTATTTCAAATATTTTTCCAATTCAAATACCTTAAAACTAATTACTGTGCCATCCATTGACATGCAAGCTGGAGATAAGCCATAAGTGACATTAAAATTTATATCATCTCCTGATACAGTTATTCCAACATCATCAATTGAGTATTTTTGCAGTTCAAATCCTTCAAAACAATTTTCAGAATCTTCAGAATTAGCAGCATTGTGGTAATCAAAGGCAATAAGTTTATTCAATTTTTCTTCCAACTCACTGATTTTGGAATTGAAAAAGGCTGAATTTTTTATTTTTGAAAACTTTCCCTTACTATTCTTTTGATACAATTCATAAGTATACGAATATCTACCCTTATAATCTGCTTCAGCAATACTCACAAATTGAAAGTGTTTGTAATTACATTTTTTTATGATGCTTGAATCTTCACTTCCTTGTACTGCAACTACTTTTTCATTACACGTAAAAACAGGCTTTAATTCATCACTAATTTCTAAAAGTTCCTTTTTATCATCCTTAGAACTTGTGCATGAAAATAAAAATGCGAACAATAAAATGCTGTAACAAATGAATCTCATAACTTCTCCTTAGAAATCATTTCACCTTTGGAATTGATGTAGTACCAATCTTCGCTCTCACAGGATTCGTATTCACCTTCTTGAACCATTTTACAATTCTCGGTAACTTTGGCGATTCCATCCTGAAAAGGGAAGGCGCACATGAATTTTGCATCGATAACAATTTTCCCTGTTTTAGCATCAGCAAAACCAATTTTATCACCCTTTTTTATTCTGAATAATCCTTCTGATACATAATCGGGACCATTATCGTAATTAAAAACTTCATATAATTCCTTTTCCTCACGATCAATTCCAATGAATTTAGAATTATCCTTTAAAACGATGGCATAAGTTTTAAATGTATCACTCAAACATGCATCATACTTCCCCGCAGGAATAATTACTTCTCCTTCAATATTCTTATATCCCGATTTTTCGGTTTTTTCATCAGTGAATGAAATTAAAAATTCGTCCTTCTCTTTAGTTGTGCTGCAAGCAAAAAGAAGAATTCCAACTGCAAAAAATAGTGTTGTTTTAATCATAATTCGTTTTTCTTATTTCATCTAAACAAAATTTAGACCTAAAAAAAGAAAATACGGCTTTTCATTTTTTTTAAGTCTCGAACAAATATATGATAATTTATTAAAATAAATACGATAATTTTGAAATCAAAAGAAAAAATATGTTTCAAAGAATTTTATTTTTAGTGATCATAGGCCAAACTAGTTTGCTTTATGGTCAAAGTCAATATACTAATATTCAACTTCCTAAACCAAAAAAATCAAAATATTATTATGACCAATGCGAGCCATCAATCGCGATAAATCAGCAAAACACAAAACAATTGGTCGTTGGTAGCATCATTGATAGCTACTACTTTTCAACAGATGGCGGAAATTCTTGGAAAAGTAAACGAATTAAATCAAAATATGGAGTTTGGGGAGATCCCGTTTTAATGTTTGATAAACATCAGGCAGTTTACTACTTTCATTTAGCCAAGTACAAAGGAGTTTTTATCGATAGAATTGTCTCCCAAAGAGCAGATAGTTTAAAACAAAAATTCTCAAAAGGAACTTGTCCTAAACCAAATGGCAAAAAAGCTCAAGATAAACATTGGGTGGCTTATGATAATAAATTGGATATCATCTATCTAACTTGGACACAATTTGATAAATACGATTCAAAAAACCCCTTAGACTCAAGTGTGATTTTATTCTCAAAATCAACTAATCATGGTGAAACTTGGTCTGATCCAATTAGAATTTCAAAATTCGCTGGAGACTGCGTAGATTCCGATAATACTGTAGAAGGTGCGGTTCCAACTGTTGGTCCAAATAGTGAAATTTATGTTTGTTGGACAGGTCCAAAAGGATTGTGTTTTCAAAAATCAATGGATCAAGGAAAAACCTGGTTGAAAGAAGAGCAAATTATTCAAAAACATGAAGGAGGTTGGGACATTAAAGTACCTGGAATTAATCGCTGTAATGGATTACCAATTTTGAGTTGCGACACTTCTAAATCTGCATTTAGAGGAAGGATTTATTTGAATTGGGCAGATCAAAGAAATGGAAATACAGATACAGATATTTTTATGAAATACTCCGATAATCAAGGTGAAACATGGTCAGAGGACATTAAGGTAAACCAAGATTCAAGTAAAAAACAGCAATTTTTCACCTGGATGACTGTGGATCAAAGTAATGGTAAAATCTATTTTGTTTATTTCGATAGAAGAAATTACACAGACAACAAAACGGATGTTTATCTCGCCTCATCAGAAGACGGAGGAAAAACATTTAAGGAAAGAAGAATTTCAAATTCACCATTTATTCCCAATGAAAAAATATTTTTTGGTGACTACAATAATATTGCCGCTCATAATGGCTTAATTAGACCAGTTTGGCCTCGCATGGATGCAGGAAAAATAACTCTTTGGACAGCAATAATTAATGATTAATCTTCTGCCAATACGATTATTTTATCTTCATAACTAAATGTTAACATTTTAGATTTTGCTGGATTTACATATACGCCGTACGCTTTTGAATTATCAAAACTTTCAGATGCAATGCGATAACCAATAGCTGTTTGCCCTTTTCTTTTTGCACTTTCTAAGATGGAATAAAAATCTGTCTCCACTCCTATTTTTATATATTCAGAAATTGGTTTCAAGTAAATTTCACTTCCATCAGCATTGAATAAATCCTCAAAAACTCGCATAAGATGTTTATTTTCAGAAACTTGAGACATCAACAAACTGATTAACTTATCGCTAACGACAAAATCATCTGCTTTTGTAACTTCCGCTAAATCACGATTTTTCATGTCCAACATTTCACTGACAATTTTTATGTCTTTACCAGTTTCTTCCATTATTCTTCTGATATGTAAGAGAGAAATTAATGTTTGAGCATCTGCATCTTGCAAGTCCATTTCTGCTTTATAACACAATAATTGAACACTGTCATAAGAAGTAACATCAAGTGAATCAATCACTTCGCGCGCACTTGTATCTGCCTGTTCAAATTCAAGTTTGATGTTTTTAAGGCCGCTTGCGATATCTAAAATTAAATCTTTATCTGTTTCAAAAGTTGAAACTACTTTCATGTAAGAATTTGCACCTACATAATTGTCCATTTCTTTCAAAATAACTAAGGCTCTTCTATTCCAGCCTAACATCAAAATTCGCTCTGATTTAGGTCCTTCTGAGTCATTGTGCACCAAAACAGCTTCATCAAAAGAAGCACTAGAAGTCGATTTCAAAACCAAAGTATCATCATCCTCCGTTATTGCAATAATTTTATCTCCAGCCTTCAAAATGTAATCCATTTCCGGGTTATTTCTTACTGTATTGTCAGCAAATTGAAGTCCAATAACAGCTGAGTCTTCGTAAGAAGCGATGACATCACCGTAACTTTTTCCAATTAATGCTTTCTCTTCCTTGAAGTAAATTTCAGCTCCATCAAAATCCATTAATTCAGTATAAACGATACTCAAACCACTTTGTCTTGACGTTTGAACCATTATTTTCCCAATAACATCATCTGTTAAAATGATTTCAACTTCCTCTTTACCAACCATTTTAGCTACTTCAACGTTTCGCTCATCATTCATTTCAGCGATAATGTGATAGGCTTCTTTCCTTCTATTTGGATTATTGGTAATCGCTAAAATTGTTTTAATTGTCAAAGGATCAGGATTTTCAATTTCTGGAGCTAAAATAATGATTGATTTACATGCTTGTGGATTCGCAATATCCAAATCTTGCATATCATTTGGATTTCCTCTTCTACAAATAATTTTCGTATTCTTCAAATCAGCAATTTTAGAGCGAATTTCATCTTCCATTTCAACTTTATCCACATCAGCCAAAATGACAATTCTCGGCTTCTTTTGATTTTCATTAGCTAAAACTAATTCAGAAATGATCGTGAAAATTTTTGAAGACCAACCTAAGATTAGTGTATGATTTTCTTCAATCACAAAACTTTTACCCTTACTTAAATCTTCTAATTTATTGTTTATACCATTAGATAAAACCCCAATTAAGGCAGAAAAAATGAAAATCCCACTAAAAGTAACAATTAATCCAACTAATCTGTATGGCCAACCTGAATCTCCACCTACTGTCCCCGCATCCATGGTACGCATTAAACTTTGCCAAATCCCTTCAATAAAACCAAGAGATTCCTCTCCTTCTGGGGAAATCTGACTAAAATACAAGAAACTTGCAGCGATTAAGACAACAATTAGTGAAATAATTCCCAACAGCGACATCATTGCCACTGGACCTTTACTCATCAGATTATCAAATTTATACCTAAATTTTTGAGAAAAACTTACTTTTTTCATACTTTATTATTTTGTTGCCTAAATTAATCAAAATTGTTACAAACACTTTATTTTACCTTAAACTTTTTACTAAACGTTTACTAAACACTTTTTAAATTGCAATTTTTTCCCTAAATTTGTATTCTTAATTAGTTAATATGCAATTAATTTCAGGAAATATCGTTGACGTAATCAACAAAACAATAAAAAAAGGAACCATTTATTTTGATTCAAAAATTCAGAAAATAGAATACGGAAATGTTGAATCGGAAACTTTTATTATTCCAGGATTTGTAGATGCTCACGTTCATGTGGAAAGTTCCATGTTAATTCCCTCTGAATTTGCTCGTTTAGCTGTTTTACATGGTACGGTAGCAACAATTTCTGACCCACATGAAATTGGAAATGTACTTGGAAAAGAGGGTGTTCGATTTATGATTGACAATGGTAAAAAAACTCCATTTAAATTCTATTTTGGTGCTCCTTCTTGCGTACCTGCAACTAATTTTGAATCAGCTGGAGCAACAATCACTCCTTCCGATATTCGTGAGATTTTATCTTGGCCAGAGGTAAATTATTTAGCTGAAATGATGAATTATCCTGGAGTTTATTTTGAAGATGCTGATGTGATGGAAAAAATATCCATTGCAAAAGAATTAGGAAAAGTAATTGATGGACATTTACCAGGAATTCGTGGTGAAATGTGCAAAAAATATGTAGAAACTGGAATTTCCACAGACCACGAATGTTTTGGTTTAGAAGAAGCGCTTGAAAAAATTTCCTATGGAATGAAAATCATCATTCGAGAAGGTTCTGCTGCAAAAAACTTTGAAGCTTTGTGGCCTATTATTGATCAACATCCAGAAATGGTCATGTTTTGTTCTGACGACAAGCATCCAAATGATTTGGTGGTTTCACATATAAATAATATTGCAAAACGAGCAATTGCAAAAGGATGTGATGTTTTTAATGTGTTACGAGCAGCCTCCAAAAATGTTGTAGAACATTATTCAATGGAAGTTGGTCTTATTCAACCTGGAGACCATGCTGATTTTTGTGTCGTTGATGATTTAGTGGATTTTGAAGTCTCACAAACATATATTAATGGTCAATTGGTCGCAGAAAATCAAAAATCTTTTATTAAATCTGTTCAAATTGAGCCAGTGAATAATTTTTCTTGTTCAAAGATTCAAACTAGTGACATTCAAGTAATTGCTGAATCGGAGCAAATAAAAGTAATTGTTGTAGAAGATGGACAATTAATTACCAAACAAGAAAATGCGAGTTTGCTAGCTAACAATGGATTCTTAGAGGCTGATACAAATCAAGATATTCTAAAAATAGTCGTTGTCAACCGTTACGAAACAGCTAAACCAGCTGTCGCTTTTATCAAAAATTTCGGTCTTAAAAGTGGGGCAATAGCAAGTTGTGTAGCACATGATAGTCACAATATCATTGCGGTTGGAACAAGTGATGAAGAAATTGTCAATGCTGTAAATATTATCATTGAAAACACGGGTGGAGTTTCACTTGCGAATGGATCTGACAAACAAGTTGTTGCACTTCCAGTAGCTGGAATCATGTCTCATTTAGACGCCTACGAAATCGCTGAATTGTATGACAAAATTGATTTGGAAGCGAAAAAATTAGGTTCCAAATTAAAAGCTCCTTACATGACTTTGTCTTTTTGTGCATTATTGGTCATTCCGGAATTGAAATTAAGTGACAAAGGTCTTTTTGATGGAAAAGAGTTTAAATTTGTTTCACTTTTTAATTAAAAAAAATTTATTCAAAGTAAATAATTTCCCTATTCTCAATAGATTCAGGTGAATTTTCACTCGTTGATTTTTCATGTTTTGAGATCCAATTTCCGCTGGAATCGAACTTGTAAGAATAATTGATAATGAAATCAACCTTATTCCACTTTCCATATTCATGAAATATTGTTTTGGTTTTATTATTGTTTTGATCGTATTCCGAAATAAATGATTGACCAGGTTTATTCTTATAGTTATAACTTTCTTGTCTAATTTCGTTGTTGTTTTTATCAAAAATAAACTTCATTGTAGAATTTGTTTTCTCATAAAAATTAACATCTTTTCGTTCTATTTTATTGCCATTTTCATCATATTTATAAGACCTAACATAAAATACGGTATCTCCTTTTTCATTAGATTCCTCAATAATATTACCACGTTCATCTACCTTTTCAATAAAAGAACTTCCATCCGCCCCTTTAATGATTGATCTTGAAAAAGCATATTTTACAGAAACACCATACTTATTGTAAGTTGTCGTACCATAAGAATGATTATTCTCAAGGTCAATTGTCTCACAAATAAATCCACCTTCTTTTAGATACTCAAAAATATACTTTTGATTTAATTTGCTACCATCTGCCCCATCAAAATCAGATATTGCCGTTACAATCCTGCCTTCCGAATCGTAAGTGTACGAAAGTATATGTCGGTGTTTAAATTCATAATTTTCGCCATATTTGATGGTTTCTATGGGGCGATTTCTTTCGTCATAACGATAAATTAAATGTGTGGTTCTAACGGTATCATAAATGGCTTTAATAGACCGTTCAGTAACAAATCCTTTTTCCGTAACGATTGTATCAAATTTACCAGTGCTTTTGTAAAGATATTCGATTACCTCAATACAGTTTCCATTTTTGTCGAATAAATAAATGTTTTTCAACCAATTACTTGTATCAACGGATTTATCTTTTTTCTCTCTAATTGTTCTAGTTGTATGGGTAACTTTAGATACATTACCTTTCAAATTCATAGTCTTCAAAGATTTTTTTACTTCAAAAATGTCAAATTGAGCAGAGCAAAAAAATACATTTGCGAAATAGAAAACTGAAAGAATAAGGACATTTTTCATTGAGAATAGATTTATTTTTCTTCAAAATTAGAACAAAATATTAAACTTCAACTAAGTAATTTAGCGTATTTTATTCGCCTTTGAATAAAGATTTTAATTTTTTTAAAGTAACTTCGCCTCATGAAAAAATCAATTTCTGTTGTCATACCAAGCTTTAACGGTAAAAAATTACTGGAAGAAAATATTCCTTTTTTACTAAGTTCACTTGATTCAGAAAATATTGATTTTGAACTAATTATTTGTGATGATGCCTCAACAGACGACACCATTAATTTTCTAAAAACAAACTATCCCGAAATATTAATTCTTAAAAACGATGAGAACAAGGGATTTTCTCCGACCATCAATTTAGGAATTTTAGCTGCAACAAAAGATCTAGTTTTCATCTTAAATAACGATGTCAAAATGACTGATTTTTATTTTAAGAAACAATTTAAATACTTTGAAAAGGCTGACACTTTTGGTGTAATGGGGAAAATTATTGGTACAGGGGGAGAAACTCAAGACACAGCCAAATACCCGAATTACGAAGGATTAAAAATTAAAGGTTCTACTAATTTTGAAATAAAAAATGCACCAGTTGATTTTTGGATTCCAACTTTCATGCTTTCTGGAGCTAATGCATTAATTGATAGAGAAAAAATTCAGTTGATGGGTGGATTTGATGAAATTTATGCACCATTTTATTGGGAAGATGTTGATTTATCGACACGCGCTTGGAGATTAGGTTGGAAATGTTATTATGAAGCAAATTCTGTATGCATCCACCCTACTTCTACAACCATCGGTAAATTATTCAAAAAGAAACACGTAAGTATTATTTCTGATCGAAATAAGTTTATTTTTCATAGTTTACATTTGGACAAAAATTTACTTTCAACATATAAAATGAAGCTTTTTTTCAAGTTTTTAGGATGTTTTTTTATTTTTAGATTTTCATTTTTAAAATCATACATTGCCTATTCAAAGAAAAAAGGATTTATATCAGAAAGTGAAAATTTTTTGCGTGATCTTTCTTTAAAAAATGGTGATGTAAAAACATTATCAGAAGTGAAAAATTCCATTTTGAATGAGGTTTCTGATTTTGAAATTGTTAAATTTTAAACACAATAAATTTGAGTAATTCAAGTTTTATGTTTAAATTTGACTATGAAATCATTGTTCACACTTTTATTTCTTCTTTTTACGTTTATCTCCTTTTCGCAAAATTTGGAGGAAGCCTTTGGTACACCGATTTCAGAAAATCCTTGGCTGCCTGAATTAAGCTCAGAAAACCCTTGGAAAGCTGAAAAATCTGAAGAAAATCCATGGATAAGCGAAAAAACAGAAGAAAATCCGTGGGGAAATTGTATTTCTGAGTCTGAATTGGAAAAAGAAAATGTTTTAGATTCTGCTACAAGCAAAACAAACACTTCTGATTTGGCAGAATCAAAAGATCAATTGGCAAAGTTAAGTTTGAAAGACATTAAAGATCAAGCTTACACAGATTTTAATGGGAAAAATTCTTTTGCGCTCAGTTTTGGTTTATCCATGATATTGAATTTTTACGCAATTGTTCCCTCCATGTTGGTGGCATTATCCCCTTCTACAAATGAAAATCTTGCATTAGATAATTTTGAAAAAAAGTATCCATCAGCTAATAAACAGCAAAAAAAACACTACAAAAAAGGTATAAAAAATAAACGTATCGGAAAAACTGCCTTGGGTGTCATTGTAGGTTCAGTAACTCAAATCGGAGTAATATTAGTCATACTCACCGCTTTCATTTTTTAAATTATAAGTCATGAATAAATTCAATTTAACTATCATTTTTAATATTTTCTTAGTATTTATTTCGTTTTCTCAAATGGAAAAACCGAAAATTGCTGTTGCAAACCCTAGTGTTGGAGGACTTCATGCTACACCAAAAATTGTAGCGAAATTAATCAGACTTGAAGTATTGAAACTTGAAAAATATCAGCTCCTAGATGAATTTGATATGTCCGATATTGTAAATAAGAATGATGAATATCAAAACAATTGTCTAGGTATTGAATGTCTTTCAAAATTGGGAAGTGAACTTGGAGCTGACTATATGGTTTCTGGAAGCATTGATGGATTAGGAAATAAAATTGCAATAACCTTAAAAATTGTTGATGTCGAAAATAAAAAAATTTACAAGACTGAAATTGCAGAATTTGAAAATCAAGAGTTTGAATTGCAGCGTATGTTAGAAATTGTATTGAGAGATATGCATGAGATTCCTGTTCATAAGGAAATACGTGATCGCTTAAAATTCAAGAATGAATTTATTACGTCAAATAATGTAGGGAAAATCAATAATTCTGGTCCTCGAGTTGGTTATGCTTTTCTCACAGGTGCTATGCATGAATACGCAACTCGTTCCTCAAAAAATGGTGGTTTAGATGTTTTCCCCGGGGTGAGTATGTTTGGTTATCAATTCGAAGGTCAATATGTGGGAACAGAAAATTTTTCTGCTTTAATTGAGGGAATTATTAATTTTTCGGGGATGGAGCAAGGAATTTTTCTTCCTACGTTTACAGTACTCAATGGCTTTCGTTTTGGTTCTGCTGGATGGGAATTTGCTTTTGGACCGGGCTTTGGCTTCAAAAAGACATCTGCTGGTTTTTTCGACACAGAAAACACATTTGGAAAAGGGGAAGATGCATATTTTGCTCAAGAAGATTGGTATAACTACGCCTATGAACAGTATCAAGCTGGAAATCAAGCATTTATTGACCCGAATTTTAATGGTTTTACACAAAATTCTCCCACAAACTTTAATTCGGAATACAATTTTGACTCCCGCTATTTAGACAAGCGTGGAAATCTAAGTATGTATACAAGTTGGGTTATTGGATTTGGAAGAACATTTAGATCTGGTGCTCTTAACATTCCTGTGAACGTATTTTATTCTTCTCAAAACAAAGGTGGACTGCTTGGTTTAAGTGTTGGATTTAACGTTCAGAATAAAAAGAAAAAATAATGTAAATGAACAAGTTAAAACTTTAAACTACCATTTGTTTAAAAATTATTAAGCACAGAATTTTATTAATAGCAATTTATTTCGTAATTTTATAAGCACTAATAACCGTGTCGAAGTTGATTTACTGCTTGAATTTATTCAAATATAAATCAATAAGACATTCTTAAAAGTTGAAATTTATGTTTGATGACGAAAACGAAGAGTACGATGGGAATTTCAACGAAGATTTAGAAAGATTTGAAAAATCGTTGAGTGGTGAACAAGTTGGTTTTATAGATAGTGACCAAATTGAATACATTATTGACCATTATTTAATTAATGGAATGTATTCCAAGGCCGTAATTGCAGCAGATTTGGGAATTAACCAATTTTCATTTAATCCCTTGTTTTATTTAAGAAAAGCTCAAGCCATTTCTGCGATGGGCCAATTAAAAGAAGCAATGGATTTGCTATCATTGGTGGAAAAAATGGAAATTCCTTCCTGTGAGTTTTATTTAACAAAAGCTGCTATTTTTAGTCAATTGCGCGATTCCAAAAGAGCAATAAAATACTTTAAAGAAGCGCTTACGCTTTCCGAAAAAGAGGATAAAGATGAAATCTATTTGGACCTAGCAATGGAATATGAATCTTCTGGTGATTTTCAATCCGCAATAGCGATTTTAAAGGATGCCATAAAATCAAATCCACATAACGAAGGAGCAATTTATGAATTAGCTTATTGTTATGATCAAATAAGTGATATCGACAATGCAATCAAATGTTATTCTGATTTTATAGATGAAAACCCCTACTCGTTCACTGCTTGGTATAATTTAGGGAATGCCTATTCTAAATTAGATAATTTTGAAAAAGCTGTTTGGGCTTATGATTATTGTTTGTTGATTAATGAGGATTTTTCACCAGCTTATTTTAATTTAGGAAATGCATATTTATCCTTAGAAAAATATCAACTTTCCATCGATAATTTTGAAAAATGCATGGAAATGGATGGTGAAGACGGTCTTGCATTATGTTATATTGGTGAATGTTACGAACAGCTTGAGAACTATGAATTAGCAAAACATTATTACCATCGAAGCATCGAGTTTATTCCAGATTTGCCTGAAGCTTGGTTAGGTTTAGGAATCGTTGCTGATTTGGAAGGAAATACGATTGAAGGTATCAAATTAATTGAAAAAGCAATTGAATTAGATCCATCAAATGGGAGTTTTTATCATGTTTTAGCGGGTGCATACGAAAAAAATAATCAATTAGAAGAAACGAAAGAAGCATATTTGTTTTCATTAGAATTAGAAAATTCAAACGAAGAAGCATTAACAGATTTTATTGAATTTTTAATTGAAAATAATGAGCAAAACGAAGCATTAGAATTCATTTCCGAACATAAAGTTTCAAATAAACTGGATCTCATTAAAGAATTGATTATCATAAACTTATTATATTTAAAAAATCAAATAGAAGAAGCAAGTTTTCGTCTTGTGATTTGTATTCAAAATGATGAGAACGAAGCAAAAAAAATATTTACTTTATATCCAAATTTGAAAAATGAATCTATTTTCGTAAATTTGTTCTCCTAAATCAATATGAAATATGAATTTTGAATTACCATTCATTCCGCAAAGAGAAGTAAAACCAAGAGAAAAGGGCATAAATATGATGATGGATAAAGGGTTAGGCTTGCGTGAAGCTGAACATTTTATCGAGGCGAATGGAAACTTGACTGATATCGTTAAATTTGGATTTGGAACTTCTTATGTTACACCTAATTTTGCTGAAAAAATAAAATTATACAAAGAGAATAATATTCGACCATATTTGGGAGGAACTCTATTTGAAGCCTTTTATGCAAGAGGGAAATTTGAAGATTATTTGCGTGTTTTAGACAAATACAATTTAGATTTAGCTGAAATTTCTGATGGTTCAATCATCATTAATCACGATGAAAAATGTGAGTTAATAGCAAAAATGGCAAAAGACAGAACTGTTTTGTCTGAAGTGGGTTCAAAAGACTCTGGTATTCTTATTAGTCCAAACAGATGGATTAAAATGATGAAAAACGAACTTGAAGCTGGCTCTTGGAAAGTCATTGCAGAAGGAAGAGAAGCAGGAAATGTAGGGGTTTTTAGACCAAATGGAACTGCTCATACAATGCTTATCAATAAAATTATTGCAAAAGTTAGACCTGAAGATATTCTTTGGGAAGCGCCACAAAAAAATCAGCAAGTATGGTTTATTAAATTATTTGGTGCCAATGTAAATCTTGGAAATATAGCTCCTAATGAAATTATCCCATTAGAATGTTTAAGATTAGGATTAAGAGGAGATACTTTTTTTGATTTCTTGCCTTCTGATTATGCAGAAAGATTAAAACAAGTAAACTCTGAAGAAGAAGAATTTGAACCAGAAGCAGAAGATTAATCTTTCATGCTCCTTCAAAAAAAAATAGAATTCACCGGACATTCAGCTGCAATTTATTGCATTGATGGATCTGGTGATTTTTTTTTTACTGGCTCAGGTGACAAATTTGTGGCAAAATGGAATTCCACACTTGGAACTCAAGAAAAATTCTCAATAAAGCTGGGTGAAAGTATTTTCAAGCTTAAGCTGATCAATAACTCCCAATTTATTGTAATTGGTACGAGTGCGGGCTCACTGCACATTGTTGATTTAGAAAATAAACTTGAGCTTAAACATTTTATACAACATAAATCAGCCATTTTCGAAATTTGTGAAAATACACAAAATCAACAATTTTACACAAGTGACTTGGATGGGAATCTGGCTGTTTGGGATTCAAAAAGTTTTGAATTAATTATTTTTTTACCATTAAATTGCGGGAAAATTCGAAAAATATTAATCGAAAACGACTCCTTTTTCCTTGCTTGCCAAAATGGAGAAATAAAACAATTTGATTCATCAACTTTTAACGAAATAAGTTCATTTCATGCTCATGAAAATGGAACAAATGCACTTGCCCTTGCAAAATCAAATCCCAAAATTTTGATTTCGGCAGGTAAAGATGGATATCTAAGATTTTGGGATCGCGCAGCAAATTATTTAAAAAAACTGGAAATTCCAGCTCATAATTTTGGAATTTATCAAATAGATTTCTTTAATGATGACAAAAATTTTATTTCGATCAGTCGTGATAAATCTATTAAATTGTGGGACTGTGACAATTGGAAAGTCTTACAAAAAATTGAACGAAAACATGGCGGACATTCTCATGCAGTAAATGCTTTTTGGAAGAAATCAGAAAGCGAATTTATTACCGTTTCTGATGACAAACGAATAAATAATTGGGAATTAATCGTATCAAAAATTTAATCTTCAGTAAGAGAATTATGGAAAGAGAATTTTGGGTCGAAAAATATCAAAAACTTGAAATTGGATGGAATATTGGAACTGTTTCTCGTCCAATTAAAGAGTACATAGATCAATTGACGAATAAAAATTTAAAAATTCTCATTCCTGGTTGTGGTTATGCTCATGAAGCAACTTATTTGTTCAGTTTAGGATTCAACAATGTATTTATTTTAGATTTTTCTGAGGAAGCATTAAGAACTTTTTCTAAACAAAACGAATCTTTTCCTTCAGAAAATTTAATTTGCGAAGATTTTTTCCAATTTCACATGGAAGAGTCACAAAAATTTGATATCATCATTGAGCAAACCCTTTTTTGTGCAATTAAAATCGAAATGCGAGATTTATATGTTCAAAAAGTGTATGACTTATTAAAAAAAGAAGGAAAGCTAGTTGGTCTTTTGTTTAACAGAGAATTTCCTGACAAAGATAACCCACCTTTTGGAGGATCGATTGAAGAATATTTTATTCGTTTTTCAAAGTTATTCACGAAAGTTGAAATTAAGCCTTGTTACAACTCAATTCCACAAAGAGAAAACACTGAAGTATTCATAAAGATTTCAAAGTAAAATGCGTAAAATTATTCCTTTTTTATTTATTTTTCTTTTTGTTAACAATTTTAGTTTTTTTCAAAAATTTAGAGATATTTTTATTCATTTAGACACGAGTGAATTTGGAAGTTCGATAAAATTTTATGCTGAAATCACTTTAATAAAGAAAAGAGGTAAACAATTAATAATGAAAAAATCTAGTTCAAATAGTGATTGGAAAAAACTAAAAATTGTCACCTCTCCTAACATTACTTTTGATCGTGGTATTTGTTCTTATAACGCTTACAACATAAACAAATCTAACAATGTCGCTTTTATTGAGGTCAGTGATAAGGATGATCGAATTGTAAAAACAATAGAATTTAAATTACCTTATGTAAGTGATATTGAAATTACAAATAGCACTATAACAGTGAATCGCAAGGAGGATATTAACTATGTTTTAATTCTAAATTCTGGAAAAAAGATAAGTCAAAATTACGAACTTTTTGACGTATCTAGAATTGGTTTTCGTTCTAATGATCCCATAGAAATCAGAAATGGTAGAATGTTGTTGAATGCAAGTAAACCAATTGACAATGAATTTATTGATATAAGTTATTTCAACACCAAAACTGGTGAAGAATATGGGCAAAACATACTAAGAACTATTTATCCTACCACTCCAAATCTCTATTTTTCAGGTTCGGATGGTTTGAATGGCTTGAATGGAGCTGACAATTATTCAGTTTCAGGGGATGGTTTTGATGGACAAAGTGGAACCAATGGAACTAGCGCATTAGATGTTAGTATTTTTGTTTCCGAAGTGAAAAAGAATGAAAAACAATACCTTGTGATTAATTGTTTTGCATCGGATGGTCAAACATATAATGAAATTTTAGAATCCTATTTTGGAAAAATATATGTTTTTGCAAAAGGTGGAAATGGTGGTAATGGTGGAAATGGAGGTAACGGAAAAATTGACACAACTGCAAAAATTGATTCACCTCACGCAGGTGATGGTGGAAATGCCGGTCAAGGAGGAAATGCAGGGAAAGGCGGAGGAATTATGGTTTATTTTGACGAAAGTGCCTATTCTTACCTTCAAAATTTTGACGCAAACACCAACAATGGAAGGTTTGGTTTAGCTGGGAACCCAGGTAAAGCAGGAAAGGGTGACTATTCGAATAGTAAACTTTTAGGAATTTTGTTTTCTACAAAAGCTGGAAAAGATGGGCTACCAGCAAATAACGGATTGCCAGCTGAAAATGGAGTATTTGAACGAATAAAACTAAATAGTACAGATTTTGAAAAACTGTTTTTAGAAAAAAATCAAGATGGGAAACGATAGCATTTGTTGTTTATTTCAAAGCCATTCACCACAATTATTCTAACATTTTACCCATTTAATATCTGCTTACATTGATATAAAAGCTAAACAGAACAAAGCTTTCCATAAATTATTCAATTCATGTAGTTTTGCACTCCAAAACTATAAAACATGAAAAACAAATTATCTTTATTTGTAGTATTTACATTTATTTTTTTTCTTTTAAGCAACAATTTATTTTCACAAAATGGAACTTGCGCCGCTCCAAATTTGGTAGTTCAAGATGATGGAAATGGAATACCAGGTGTTACATTTAATGCTTGCATTGCAAATCCAAATGAAGTAGCTGGCAGAATAATTGTTTTCACTCAAGTCACAAGCTCTGCAGATGGAACCCTCGGATTAATCCAATCAGTCGGAACAAGTTCTGCTTTTTTATGTGATTTAAGTGATCCATTTGGGATTTTGAGCACACGTGTGGCTTCTTTATTTCCACTGGGAGATTGCTCGGGAGTGCCAATTGCACCTTATACCACAAACGCAGGAAATTCTCAGACTTTTAACCCAGAATGGTCAGGTCTTACTCCAAACACAGATTTCGTTGTTCGAATAGAAATGGATGTGCCCGTGGAATGTTCTGGAACAATTGAAGAGATTTGTTTAAATCAATATAGTCCTGCTGCTCCAGTACCTGCAGATGCTTGTGGAACATGTTTGGCTCCAACTTGTCCAATTTTTAACGCACCTGATTTCGCTACATCAACTGCAACTTATCCGTTATCAAACGCCTATGACCCAGCTACAGACTTGGTCGGACCTTTAACCTTCACTAATTGTTATGAGGTTACCTTAGCAAGTGCAGGAACACTTGGGTTTAAGCAAGGAGTTGTGCAAAGTTCAGCTTGTTCTTCGAAAACCTACTCTTTAAAATCAGACTGTGCTCAAGCAGACTTAGTTCCTGATCGATTAAATGCAAATGGATCTGCTTCAGGTTTCAATCCTGAGTGGGACAATTTACCAGCAGGAACTTATGTTTTATGCATCACAACAACATTGCAAGACAACAATTGCTCCTTTGATTTGTCACAAACAGGTTTTTACGTAATCCCAAATGTTGTTCCTACTTGTCCAACAGAAAATACATTTATTACTTTAGATTGGACACTATTTAACTCATTTATTCCATTCACCAACACAAACTTTGACTGTTCTGATGCTCCACAAACAATTTGGAAAAATTTAGAAGAAAACACCTGGGCAAATACTGGTGATTTGCAGCCTATCCCTGGATTTATTATGGATTTTACCACCAATGCAAACAGTCCTAATAGAACCTCAATTTTGGTAAATGTCGACGGTCAAGATTTTAGTTATTACGGTCCAACTGGTACTGCTCCACTTGGTGTTTTAGATTGGGGACCAGTAACAGACAATCTTTCAAACTTGTTAGTTTTAGAACCTTATTTACCTGTTGGTTCATTAATTACCTTAACTATTTGTGACACAAGAAATAATCCACAAAATTTCCCTTACGAAGTATATGACTATGCAAACGGAGCTTTACTTACGTCGGGTACAGCAACTGCATCAAATGGAAATTGTACAACTATTACATTTAACCTTTCAACTCCAACATTAACGTGGAACATTGATGGTGATGAGAATTTAATTGTAAACAACACGGATGGCTCAGCTACATTTGATCCATCTCAACTTTCAGAAGGAAATCACATAATTAATTATTCTTATGACAATGGAACTTGTACATTAAGTGCAAGCCAAAATATATCGGTTACTAGTTTAATTATTCCTACATTTGGTGCAGTAAATGATTTGTGCTTAAACTCAGTTGCTCCGATTCTGCCAACAACTTCAAACAATGGAATTACAGGAACGTGGAACGATGTGGTATCTACAGCAACACTGGGTCAGACTGCATATACCTTTACTCCTGATGCAGGGCAATGTGCACTTGAAGCAAGTTTAACCGTGGAAGTAGTCACATTAATTACTCCTCTTTTTACTCAATTTCCCGATTTATGCCAAAATAGCTTTGCACCAGCCCTTCCAACAACTTCAACAAATGGAATTGACGGAACTTGGAATGCTGCAATTTCAACGCTTACTGTTGGTAATACAACGTATGATTTTACTGCTGACGCAAATCAATGTGCCACTGACGCAAGTATGACAATAACGGTTATCCAACCAATAACACCAACATTTACCCAAATTGCTGATTTATGCCAAAATAGTGTGGCTCCTGTCCTTCCAACAACATCTACAAATGGAATTGATGGAACTTGGAATGCTGCAATTTCAACAACTACAGTTGGAAATACAAGCTATGATTTTACTGCGGATGCAAATCAATGTGCGACTGATGCGAGTATGACAATAACAGTTACACAACCAATAACACCAACATTTACACAAATTGCTGATTTATGTCAAAATAGTTTCGCTCCTGTTCTTCCGAATAGTTCTACAAATGGAATTGATGGTACATGGGACGCAGCAATTTCAACAATTACTCCTGGAAATACTACCTATGATTTTACTACTAATACTAACGAATGTGCAACTGGAACAAGCATGTCAATAACCGTTACACCACTTGTAACTCCAACATTTACACAAATTGCTGATTTATGCCAAAATAGTATCGCTCCTTCCCTTCCTACAACTTCAACAAATGGAATTGATGGAACATGGAATACGGCAATCTCAACTGTTACAGCAGGAAATACAACTTATAATTTTACTTCTGATGCAAATCAATGTGCAAACAATGCATCCATGGTAGTAAGCGTTACACCACTTGTAACTCCAACATTTACCCAAATTGCTGATTTGTGCCAAAATAGTGTCGCTCCTACCCTTCCAATAACTTCAACAAATGGAATTGATGGAACATGGAACACGGCAATTTCAACAACTACGGCAGGAAATACAAGCTACAATTTTACTGCTGACGCTAATCAATGTGCAAGTTCAACTTCTATGACAGTAAACATTTTAGCACTTCCCGAGGCTGATGCAAATTTCACTATGAATAGTGCCTTTGCCCCAAGTCAAGTTCAATTTACAAATTTGAGTACAAATGCAAATTCTTATGCTTGGGATTTTGGAAATAATCTAAATTCAAT
>JBIKSI010000171.1:0-6035 GCA_044348665.1 Crocinitomicaceae bacterium | reverse complement strand
AAGTTTTTTCATTTTTCCTTGCACTTGGTTGTGCAAAAATAAGCTATAACCCACAAAAATCAAAGGTTTATACTTTTTCAGCAGACCCTAATTAATTTTAATTGCAGCTTAATCTCCAATTTTTATTTTTCTTTTGTGGATTAGGTTTTAAAAAGACTATATTTTATATCTGAATCCAAAAAGACTAAAGAATCCATTGTAATAGTTAAGCATTGACTTTGCTTTGTTTACATACATAAAAGCATAACCTGGTTTAAATTCTGAAAACAAATAAAGTCTTCTATTTTCACGATTTTTTCCAGTAATTAAAATGTTTGTGCCAAGAGTAGCATTGATAGAGAAATACGGATTATACGATTGAATGGAATTTTCATAAAAATTATAGTTGTAAGACAAAGTGTTTCTTGAGGGTTCGTAACTATCTGAACTAGACACATAATCCAAAGAATCATGAAAAACCTCGTCTAGCTTAAATGAATTTTCAAGACTAAATTTAGTAACATTTGAGACAAAACCTAATTGGACAGTGGCTCCCACATAAGCTGAAATTCTTTTGTCTTGATTCGTTGAAAATGAAAAAGAATTTTCAATAGCAGTAATTGATAATTTCATATCAACAAGTCTTTCAACTATCTGAATAGAATCTTTGGAATATACTAAAACATTGTTCTCAAAAGCCTGATCAAATTCTCTTGTATAGGTTTCAGCAAAATCATTAAATCTTCTGCGCGTAGATATATAATTCAGACCGATAAACCAAGATAATTTATCATTCATTAATTTGTGTTCTATAGAAGCATTAACATAGAAATTAATAGATGGTAAATCAAGCCATGCAAAATCGTAATCATATTTTTTTCGCACTTCTTTTATTCCTGTTTTCACCATACGATTGTAATCAAATGTACCAACAATCGGGTCTAATTGAAACAAGTCTAATCCTTTTGGGTCGCCTACATTGTTAAAGCCTGAATAAAGTCTAAATGAATTTATTAATTTTCCATTTTCTTGGGAAAATGTTAGAATAGATGAGAAAAAAAAAGTAAATAAAAATAATTTTTTCATACAGTAAGCAAATTGATTACTGGCAAAAATAACAAAATTATTTTATTATATCTCTACCTCAAAAATTTCTTCCCAAAACTCAGTGATTGTTTTTCCATCGCATTTGATCATTTGAGGAACGATGCTTGCTGGAGAAAATCCCGGAGTTGTATTTACTTCAATCACATTTACTTGCGAGTCAACCAACATAAAGTCAATGCGAGCAATGGATCGTAAATTTAGTAAATCATAAATCCTTTTTGCAGTGCTTTGAACTTGTTCTTTAAGTTCATCTGAAATTCTAGCTGGAGTAATTTCTTGTGATTTCCCCAAATATTTTGCTTCATAATCAAAGAAATCATTTTCAGTGGATATTTCCGTTAAAGGCAAAGCATGAATTCCATTTTTTGTACGGTAAACTCCACATGTTACTTCTGTTCCCTTCAAAAACGCTTCTATTACAACCGTTTCACCTTCATTAAATGCTTTTTCCAAAGCTGGTAATAAATCAGATTCATCTTTTACCTTTGAAATCCCATAACTTGAACCAGAATCAGCAGGTTTTACGAAACAAGGTAAGCCCAATTCTTGAATTATTTCAGCAGAATTTCTAGTATGATTTTTCTTCAAAAGAATAGATTTTGCAACGGAAATTCCAAATCCTTTCAAAAATTGATTGCAATACCATTTATCAAAGGAAAGTTCAGATGCCAATGCTCCAGAATTAATAAATGGAATATTTTTCATTTCAAAATAAGCCTGCAATTTTCCATTTTCTCCAGGATTTCCATGAATATAAATCAATGCAATATCAATTTTTATTGTTTGATTTTGGTACGTGCAACTCAATTCCCATGGATTAAAATCAATTTCTTCATCGTTAATAAGAAGAGTCCATTTTTCGCGACGAACAACAATTAAGTATGCGTGATGGTTTTTAGGGAAATTAGCTAAAATTGTTTTTGCACTTTTTAGAGAAATTTCAAATTCTGATGAATATCCACCACAAAATATACCGATTGTTGCCATGATTTTTTTTTGTCAAATTTAAGGAAGTTACCTCGAAACTTTAGCAGATTAATTAAAAGTTATTAGCATTATTTTTTTGAAAAAGTTTTTTAATTTATTAGCCATAGGAATCCAATGATTTTTTTCAAGAACATTCTATCAAACACCTTATAATCACGTTAAATTAATTTGAATCTTGTTTGAAAATTAAAATAGTTACCCGAGTAGATATTAGATTTTTAAACTTGTCAAAAACTTGTCAAAAAAAATATTTATTCTCGATTAAAACATTTCTACCTTTGTGTTGTTATTATTTCAAAGATAATAATCTTTTTCAGTGAATAGTGGTTAGGTTAGGTTTAAGAGGCGACATTCTTCGGAGTGTCGCTTTTTATTTATCAACACTTTTTAGGAGAATTCAAACACTCCCAAAAAAATAAAAGTCTGAAATTCAGTTCCTAAACTTGTTTCTAAAGTAGAATCATTTTTCTTATTCCTTTAATGTTGATAATTCTAGACATTGATATCAAATGAGAATTATTAATTTCAAGACCTAAATGAAAAAAATGAAGAATATCCGCGTCAATTTTTTAGGTTTGAGTTTACTATTTTTTGGTTTTAACTTAAACGCTCAAATTGAACTTTTAACTCCGAAGGAGCAAGCTTATAAAGATTCGATTACAAAAATTAACAGTGAAAATGCAAGTATTGCCTCAAGTCAAGAAGCGTATAATAAAGGTGTTAAATCTTTTGCAGCCAAAAATTACCAAGCTGCGATTTCAGAATTTCAACAATCAATTTCATATGATCCAAATTTTACTGCTGCCTACTACAACAAAGGTTTGACAGAAAATGAAGCAGGTAAATATGCTGATGCATCAAAAACGCTTACAAGTTTAATTGAAAAAGATCCAAGTTATGCTAAAGCTTATTTTCAAAGAGGAAGAGCTTTCCAAGGATTAAATGAATATTCAAAATCTGAAAAAGATTATGAAAAATCAATTCAATTGGATGCTAAAAACCCAAAAGCGTATTACAATTATGGTACTTTACGTTTCTTGCAACAAGATTACACGGATGCCATCAAATATTTCACAAAAACCATTGAGTTAGATCCTTCGATGGCCTTTGCATATAACGATCGAGGAAGTTGTTACCGCATGTTGAATAATTTCCCTAAAGCAATTGCTGAATATGAAGAAGCTTTAAGAAAAAATCCGAATTTAGCGTTTGTACTAAATAATTTGGGAACTACTAAAAAGAAAAGTAAAGATTACGCTGGAGCATTAAAAGATTTTAATCGTGCAATCAGTATTGATGCAAATTATTATTTGGCTTACAATAACCGTGGAGCAACGCTTTTGGAACAAGGTAGATTGGATGATGCGGAAAAAGATTTCAAGAAGTCTATTGAACTAAATGCAAAATACGCACCAGCTTATTCCAATTTGTCAGGTATTTATTTTAAGAAAAAAGACTATCAAAAAGCAAAAGAATTTGCTGATAAAGCCATCGCAATGGACCCGAATTATGCTTCTGCTTATGTTAATCGAGGAAATGCAAATGAAATGCTTCGCGAATTGACAAATGCTTGCAAAGATTGGAGTAAAGCCAAAGAATTGGGCGCGGAATTAGGTAAAAAATATTATTCTGCAAATTGTAATTAAGACAAAAGACTTTAAGACATTAGACAAAAGACTGATACAACAATCTAAATCCCGAGAGCAATCGGGACTAAAAATCTAAATAATGAGAAATACAATAAATACACTTTTATTAATTTTTGCTAGCATATTCGCTTTTGCGCAAAATGTGGAATTTAAATCCGCTAATTTTAAAGATAAAAAAGAAGAGTTAAAAAAGGCTCAAGACGACATTGAAAATGGTGATGAGTTTTGGAAACTAGGAAACGAAGCCATTTTTAACGTTTCTGATTATGGTTTGAATTACAAAAAAGCGGTGAAATTTTACTATGAAGCAAATAAATTTAATCCAAGTAATGGGGAATTAAATTTCAAAATTGGTGTTTGTTTAATTAATTCAAATGACCCAAGTAAAGGAATTGCTTACATCAAAAAAGCAAGAGAATTAGACCCAAAATGTAATCCGTTTTTGAATTATTATTATGGTGTTGCTCTTCAATTGGATGGAAAATTCACCGAGGCAATTCAAAGTTTTAAAACATTTGAAGATGAATATAGAAAGGCGGATAATTTTTCAAAATTCATTTTTAATCGCAAAGAACAATGTGAACGCGCTGCAAAATCGATTGAAACTCCAATTAGAGCTTGGATTGACAATGTTTCCGAATTGAACATTTCAGCAGATGACATCGCACCTTCTATTTCTACCGATGGAGCAGAGTTAATCATGTCTTCCAATAGATCAAATACGCACACGGCCAATGATGTAGGGGAATATGATTTCGATATTTACTCTTCTTCTTTGACTGATGGAGCCTGGTCTTTTCCAAGACATTTGACTGGTAAAATCAATAGTGCTGATGATGATGTTTCTAACAATTTAAGTTACGACGGAACAAAAATGTTGCTGCACAGAACAATTGCTGGACAAAGTGATATTTATGAGGCAAAACTTGTTGGTGCAGATTGGACAGATCCTGCAAAGTTAAATGCAATGATTAGTTCAGCGAAAGTGAATGAAAAAAATGCGAGTTACAACGATGATGGTTACCGTATTTATTTCACACGTGACAACGATGATCGTTCTAATGGAATGGAAATCATGTATTCTGGAATTCAGAGTAAAATGAAACAAGATTTTATGGCAGCAACCATGATTAGCACTTGTAACAGTAAATTTAATGAAGGTCCAATTTACATTTCAATCGATGGAGAAACGATGTATATTGCTTCGGAAGGCCACACATCTTTAGGCGGATATGATATTTTTGTTTCTAAAAAAGAACAAGGTCAATGGACAAAACCAGTTAACTTAGGTTATCCGATTAATACGCAATACGATGATTTCTACTTCGCTCCAACTGCCAATGGAAAATACGCTTATATTTCGTCTAACAGACCAGGAGGTTCTGGAGGTTACGATATTTATAAAGTTACTTTCTGGGGTGAAGAAAAACAAGCCTTAATCGAAGTGGAAGATTTCCTATTAGCTTCATTAGCGATGCCGATTAAAGACAATCAAATTGAAAGTACAGTAGATGTTAACAAAAAGTCATTAACCGTTTTCAAGGGAATTACCATCGATGCAATTTCAAGAAAAGCGGTAGAAGCGACCATTGAAATAACGGATAATACAACAGGTAAAATCATTGAGACTTTTACAACAAATAGTGCAACTGGTAAATTTATTATTACTTTAAATTCAGGGAAAAATTATGGAATTGCAGTAAAAGCTGCTGGCTATTTATTTCACTCTGAAAATTTTGATATTCCTGCTGGAAGTGATGATAATTTGGTGAATAAAACCATCGAGTTAAAAAATATTGCTGTGGGAAGTAAGATTGCTTTACGTAATATCTTCTTTGATTTTGCGAAATCTAGCCTAAGAGCAGAATCTAATGCTGAATTAGATCGATTGGTGAAATTAATGAAAGATGTTCCAAATCTTAAAATTGAAATATCTGGTCATACCGATAACACTGGTTCTGCTGTTTTTAATGATGCACTTTCACAACAACGCGCAGAAGCTGTGGTAAATTATTTAACTAGCAAAGGAATTGTTGCAAACAGAATGGTAGCAAAAGGTTATGGTTCAAACATGCCAATCGCTACAAATAAAACTGAAGAAGGTAAACAACAAAATAGAAGAACGGAGTTTGAGATAAAAGGAAATTAGAAGACATTTATTAGGAAATTATTCGAATTGAAGAAAACACACAAAACAAAAATATTCGTTTACCTAGTTTTGGTAGTCCTTTTAGGTTCCTGTGATTTTGGTGGAAGTGAATATTATACCTATTCAACAAATGACGGCTATAATGAAATCTACTTCTTATGGGG
>JBIKSI010000059.1:0-19806 GCA_044348665.1 Crocinitomicaceae bacterium | reverse complement strand
AACATATTTTGGTCGAGATGCACGGTTTTTTGAAAGTTTTTTCATTTTTCCTTGCACTTGGTTGTGCAAAAATAAGCTATAACCCACAAAAATCAAAGGTTTATACTTTTTCAGCAGACCCTACTTAAAACAAAGGCTGATTTTGTCTTATTTACAGATAAAAGCTACTATGACAGTCAAAAATTTCAGTCTAATTCACTTCATTTTCTTGGAGAAAAAAATGGCGTTACAATTTGTGAAATAAGAAAAAAATGAGAAAGTACTTTCAAACAAATCCGATTAAGCTTCAATTCGTCATAAAACTCATAATTGAATCAGATTTTGTGAGTGACTGCGAGTTTAGGCACAAAACTGGGATATGATGCTTATTTACAATTAAATTTTGAATAAATTTTTCGAATATCGGCAATAAAGAATCAGAAAAATAAGTAGTTGCAATTAAATCAGCACCTTCTTTTTGAGCAAAATCGATAACGAAATCTTGAAAATCAGATTTACTTACGTTTACAATTTCAAAACGATGCGCGACACCTTGCTCTTTTAGATATTTGTGGGCAACCAAGACATTTGTATTTTCTTGATGTTTAAAAACCTCATCCGTATGATTTCTGCCAAGCATAATTATCTCGGTATTATAAATCTTTGAAAGTTGAGCAGCAAAACGCAACACTTGCATACTTTTTTTCTCAATTGAGAATGGCATGACAATTTTTTTCAATTCTTTTTCATCACATTCCTCTTGAACAATAATGAAAGGAGAAGTGGCATTTTTTATTATTTTAATGGCATTACTTCCGAAGATTTTTTGCATCATATCTACTCCGTGAGTGCCCATAATAACTAAATCAGCACCATGATAGTCTGAAATTCTCCCTATGTCATTAAAAATATCACCTACAACTATTTGATGCGACATGTCATATTTTTCATGTGTTTTAAGTGTTGAGATATATTCTTTAAATAAGATTTCTTTGGCACGTAATTGCTCTTTTTCACTTACAATATGCAGTAAAAATATCTCTCCACCAGAAACACCCGCCAATCTCAAAGCGTGTTTTACAGCATTTTTACTAACGGGAGAAAAATCAAAGGGTACTAAATACTTCATAAGACTAAATTTTATACTACAAAGATATTCAGCCTAATCAATTATTTTTATGATATATGTCAGTTAAAATTGTGATATTTCTACCTCACTTCCATAAAAGAAATATTCAGTGCTTTTTCGAGAAATCGCAATTGTTTTCTTCCGTTTTTATCTACCAAACAAAGTGAAATTCCTTTTTTTCCTGCACGTGCTGTTCTGCCGCTTCGGTGTGTATAATATTCGTCTTTGTCTGGTAAATTATAATGTACAACAAAAGCTAAAGAATCAATATCGATACCTCGTGCTGCAATATCCGTTGCAACTAATATTCTTAAATTCTCGTTTTTAAAGGCACGCATTACTTTATCTCGTTCTTTTTGTAACAAATCTCCATGAATGGAATCAGTAGGAATATTTTTCGCAATCAATTGTTTAGCTAAGGTTTGTGCAATCACTTTTGTGCGACAAAATACCATTCCCCGATTTTTATGTTCCGACTTTAAAAAGTGAAGTAAAATATTAAACTTCTCGCTTTCATCGCACATAACAAATTGATGTACAATATCTTTATTGACCACATCATTTGCTTTTACTTCGATGCGATGTGCACTTGGCGACATGTGTTGCGCGATGATTTCCTCCAAACTTTTTGGCATTGTAGCTGAAAAAAGCCATTTGTTTTCAACGTGTGTCAAAAATTTAAGTATTTCGTCCAATTCTTTTTTGAAACCCATACTCAACATTTCATCTGCTTCATCTAAAACAACTGTTTTTACATAATTTAAATTAACAGCTTTTTTGTTGACCAAATCTATTAATCTTCCAGGAGTTGCAACAATAATATGCGTTGGACGCGACAAAGCACTAATTTGTTTATCAATTGGAGCACCGCCAAAAACTGCTTCAGTAAAAATTTTATCTGAATATTTCGTGCACTTAAATAACTGTTTTGCAATTTGTTGGCATAATTCACGGGTTGGGCACAAAATCAAGGATTGAACATACTCTTTTTTAGTGTTAATTTGTTCCAAAAGTGGCAAGCCAAAGGCTAAAGTTTTTCCTGTTCCGGTTTGAGCTTGAGCAATTAAATCCGTTTTTTTTACTTTTAAAACAGGAATTACCTTCAATTGAATTGGCGTTGGAGAACTTATGGATAAATCCTGTAATGCTTTTATAAATTCATTTTTTACTCCTAAAGTCTCAAAATTGCTCATGCTTGTCTTTTTTTTAGCAAATTTACTGATTTTTGAGCCAAGTTTGGCACTACTTAAGGATAAATGACGGAATCACCTAGTTTTTTAAGCCGAAAAAGTGAAATGTTGAAAAATTCTATACGATTCGGAAATTTGATTAAATGAAGCTTCTAAAACTTAAAATCAATTGCATCAATCTTCTTTGCCAGTTTAAAATCCAAAATACTCAAACCACCGGAATCCTTGGTGGTTAAATAGAATTTCACTTTGTTATAGCGAATATCTATATCTGGATGATGATTCATTTTTTCAGCTTCCATCGCGACTTCAATCACAAAGGTGATTGCTTCTGCAAAATTTCTAAAAATAAATTCTTTTTCGATCTGCTCCTCATTCAACTTCCAATCGATTAAAGTGTTGAAAATAGCTTTGTCCATAAAGTCTGTATTTGTTTCTCAAAGATAACTAAATTCAGAACTAATTCGTAAAAATTTTGTTTAAATGCCATGAATTCAACAAAAGAAGACGTGATAATCATTGGAGCTGGACTTTCCGGACTTTCAGCAGCAATCCACTTGCAAAAGCAAGGAAGAAAAGTTAAAATTCTAGAAGCAAGTGAACGTGCTGGAGGCAGAATTAAAACAGATAAGATCAATGGTTTTCGCTTAGACAGAGGATTTCAAGTGCTTTTAACGGCATATCCTGAAACGAAGAATTTGTTGAATTACGAGGAATTAAATCTTAAAAAAATGCTACCTGGAGCTCACATTTTGTACGAAAATGGAAGTTTTGAATTGGCTGACCCATTTAGGCAAGCAAGTGCCCTTTTTTCAACACTTTTTGCGCCTGTTGGTTCTTTGAAAGATAAATTTAAAACCTTTCTTTTAAAACGAAGATTGTTAAACACGAAAACAGAAAATCTTTTTTCTCAAACGGAAACAACAAGCTTGGAAAAACTAAAATCTTATGGTTTCAGTGATACAATGATTGAACGTTTTTATGCACCATTTTTTTCAGGAATTTTCCTAGAAAACAAGTTGCAAACTTCTAGTCGCATGTTTGATTTTGTGATGAAAATGTTTTCAGAAGGTGAAGCTGCAATACCGGCTTTGGGTATGGAAGAAATACCAAAACAATTAGTTCAAAGATTAGAAAAAGATACCATTTTTTACAACAAAAAAGTAATTAATATAAACGGAAACCAAATTGAACTTGCAGATGGAACTTTATTTGAAGCGAATCAAATTTTAATTGCAAGCGAAGCCAATGAATTTACTAAAAGATTTAATCCGAAACAAAAAAACGAAAAGTATCAAGTAAGTAATGTTTACTTCGAAGCAAGGAATGCTCTAAATTCAAAACCAATCGTGATTCTAAATGCATCAAAAAATAAAAAATGGGTAAATAATCTAACCGTTATTTCCAATGTATCAAAGGAATTAGCAACAAATGACAAAGTGTTAATTTCTGTGTCATACAATGGAATTCCAACTGAAAATGATGAAGATTTAGCTCAAAACATGAAAAATGAACTTCAGCAATGGTTTGGAAATCAAGTCTTTGAATGGAAATTAATTCACGTGTACAGAATAGAATATGCCTTGCCAAATCAAAACACTGTGAAAAATGACTTGGAACTTTCAGACATAAAATTAAGTGACACACTTTTTGTTTGTGGAGATCATTTGTTAAACGGTTCGATCAATGCTGCGCTAAAATCTGGCAGAATTGCTGCTGAAGTGATGGAAAAAAACAGAATTTTAGAAAAAACTGCATTGAGCTAGGACAATAATCAATTGATTTTCATTATTTTTGTTTCAAATTGGAAAAAAAATGATTATTCTAATTTTACCGGTATTAAAAAAAACTTAAAACAATTCATGATAAAAACTAATTATTCACTTTTCCTTTTTTTTCTATTTGCAAGTGTTTTTGCTTCCTTTGGTCAAACAAAAATTGAAGGTTTTGTTGAAGACAAGCGAGGAAATCCAATCAAAGCTGCAAATATTTCCATCAAAGATTCGTATGATGGAACAATCTCCGATTCAACGGGTTTTTATTCGTTTACTACTTTCGAGAAAGGCGAAGTAATCTTGAGTGTTACTTGTCCATTTTACAAAAATAATGAGCAAAAAATCACCTTAGATAAGCCACAAATTGCTTTAACAATAGTTTTGAAGGAAACGATTAATGAACTTTCTGCGGTAACAATTTCTGCAGGTTCTTTTGAAGCAAATGATAAAAATCGCGCAGCAGTTCTAAAACCCTTGGACATTGTTACAACCGCTGGCTCAAATGCTGATATTTCTGCTACTTTACAAACATTACCTGGTGCTCAGCGAGTAGGAGAAAGTGAAGGTTTATTCATTCGCGGTGGATCTGCAGAAGAAAGCAAGATCATTATTGATGGAACCGTTGTTAATAATTTCTTCTTTTCTTCAGTCCCTGGAATTGCACAGCGTGGAAGATTTTCTCCATTTTTATTCAACAATACATCTTTCAGTACTGGAGGTTATAGTGCCCAATATGGTCAAGCGTTAAGTGCCGTATTAAATCTTGAATCAACAGATGTTGCGAAGGAATCGGAAGCTCAAATCGGAATTTCACCTATTTTTGGATCAGCTGGATTTCAAAAAGTGAGCAAGAACAAAAAGTTTAGTTTTGGATCAAGTTATTCCTATTCAAATTTAAGCTTGTACATGAAAATTGTACCGCAAAAACAAGAGTTTTTTCAAGCTCCCACATCGCACAACGTGGATTTTAATTTCAGATATCGTCTCAAAAAAGGAATGATAAAATTTTATTCCTACTACAATCAAAGCGGGATTGCCTTACGTTCTAATTCTTTGGATAGCATGGGATTAAAAAATATGTTTTCACTACGAAATTCGAATCTTTTTATGAATTTAAGTTGGAAACATCTTTTCGGGAAAAATTGGAAACTATTTTCTGTTGCAAGTTATAGCTTTAATGATGATGCGATCAAAAATGAAATGCAAAACAACATGAATGAACGACTTCCGATTACAGGAAATACCTTATTTGATATGGCTTCTTTCAACATTCGGACTTACAAGACTATGGCGCAATTACGTTCAACCCTTGAAAAGAAATTTGAAGGCTTAAATGCAATTCGTTTTGGCGCTGAAGTTTGGTATAATAAGGACAAGGCAAATTACGATTTCTATTTTGGGAAATTTGACGTTCCAATTGACGAAACTTATTCTGCAGCATTCGTTGAATCGGATATTTATTTGAGCAATAAATTAGCTTTTCGTCCTGGTGTTCGCTATGAATATTCTGATTTAACCCAAAAATCGAATATTGCACCAAGAGCAAGTTTGTCTTATCAAGTGGCGAAACCAACTCAAATAAGTTTCGATTACGGAATTTTTTACCAAACACCAGAAAGAAGGTATTTGACGCAAAATAGCAATTTCAAATATACACGTGCAGACCATTATATTGCTACTTTTCAGCACATGACCCAATATTACACCTTTAGAACGCAAATTTATTACAAAGACTATTTGAATTTATTAAAAACAGATGCAAGTAATCAAAATGCTGTTAGTACAGATGGTTACGGTTACTCAAAGGGTTTTGAACTTTTTTGGAGGGACAAAAAAACCATCAAAGGATTGGATTATTGGGTTAGTTACTCCTATTTGGATACAAAAAGAGATTATTTGAATTTTCCAGTTTACGCTCAACCAACTTTTGCTGCTGCCCACACAGGAAGTTTAGTGATAAAAAAGTTTTGGGTTAAGAAAATGTTTGGAATCAATTGGAGTTACAATTGGGCAACAGGAAGACCTTATTACAATCCAAATAGACCGAGTGAAGAGTATTTGACTGATAAAACACCTTTTTTTCATAGCAATAATTTAAGTTTAAATTGGATCAAAATCAAAGCGAAACGAACTGCTGTTTTTGTGTTGGGAATAAATAACGTGTTTAATCAAAAACAAGTGTTTAGCTATACGTACAGCAATTCAATTGTTGATGCAAACAACCAATTAATCAGAGAAGAACTTGGTCCGCCAGCAAGAATGAGCTTTTTTATTGGAGCTTTCTTCAGTTTTGGCGTTGATCGTTCGCAAGATGCAATCAATAATAATTTGTAAAATAAGAAATTAGGCATTAAATTTGTAACAAAGCAAAAAAAATATAAATTATGAAACAGATATTACTTCTTTTAACCGTTTTCTCCTTATCGTTTGTAAAGGCAGAAGAAAGCAAATACGAAAGTGCAATGAATAAAGCACTGACACAGTATCTTACGGCAAAAACTAGTCAAGAAATGCTAGCATCTTCCGCTTTGTTTGAGCGAATTGGTGAAGCAGAAAAAGACAAATGGTTGCCATTTTATTATGCAGCCTTATCAAACAACATGGCGTCTTGGATGGATGAAAAATCTGACAAAGATAAATTTGCAGAAAAATCATTAGCATTAATTGAAAAAGCGGAAGCATTAGAAAAAAATAATAGTGAAATTTTCCTTTTGAGACAAATGGTTGCCACTTTGCAGATGTCAGTTAATCCAATGAATCGTTGGCAAACTTATGGTGCTATAGCGACAGAGGCATTGGAAAATGCAAAAAAAGCGAACCCAAATAACCCAAGAATTTATTTCTTAGAAGGTCAATCAATCTTCAACACTCCAAAAGCTTTTGGTGGTGGGGCAAAAAATGCAAAACCTTTGTTTGAGCAATCAGTAAAATTGTTTGAAACATTTGTACCAGATTCAGCTTTGCACCCAAATTGGGGAAAAGATGACGCTACAAACATGTTAAAAGAATGTGAAAAATAATAAAAGAAAAACCGAATTTATCTAGTTCGGTTTTTTTTTGCATTTTAAATCTTAGTCGCCTCATTATAACAATTAATTAGCATGGATTATTTAATTTTGTTTATTCTATTAGCGATAATAGCTGAAATTTTAGGAACCGTTGGAGGCTTCGGTTCTTCCCTTTTTTTTGTGCCAATTGCAAGTTATTTCCTAGATTTTCATTCTGTTTTGGGAGTAACTGCACTATTTCATGTTTTCAGCAATTTAACAAAAATCTACTTTTTCAGGTCAGGATTTAATCGTAAGCTATTGTTTACTGTAGGAGTTCCTTCAGTAATTTTTGTGATTCTTGGTGCTTTCATTAGCAAACACATTCAAACATTTTATTTAGAAGTTTTTCTGTCCATTTTTTTAATTTCTATAAGTCTAATTTTTCTAGTTTTCTCAAACATTCACCTTAAAGCAAACTTATTTAACTCCATTTTGGGGGGTTCATTTTCTGGATTAGTTGCAGGATTAATCGGAACAGGAGGCGCAATCCGAGGATTAACATTAAGTTCATTCAATCTAAATAAGGAAATTTTTATTGCCACATCAGCCATTATTGATCTAGGAATTGATTCTAGTCGCACCTTGGTTTATTTTTTCAATGGCTTTATCCACAAGGATGATTTGTACTTAATTCCAATTTTATTTGTAGTGAGCATCATTGGAACCTTCTTAGGCAAAAAAATCTTAAACCTGATGAGCGAAAAACAATTCAAAAAAATTGTCTTGATTTTAATTCTGTTTACAGGAATTGTTAGTCTTTCGAAGTTTTTTGTTTAAAAACTATTAATTTCTCAAGTAACATAATTAATCAATGTTAAGCTATAGTATTCAATTTTTCAAAATAACATACCATTTCCACGTTTTCTTATTCGCTGGATCTTGTGATGGTCGGTACAAAAATATTCCAATATTTGCAGTAGGATTTTTTACTTGATAATCTTGCAATTTTGTTAGCTGACTGATACTATGCCAAATAGAATCAAGCGGAACTAATGGATCAGCAGAATCGTTGAATAAAATTTCAAACTTCGAATCTAGTGGTTTGTCCATTCTATCCTTATTTCTAAAAAAGTGAATCTGATTATCTATGTTTTGAGGAAATTCTACTTCACCAATCCCATTTTGACTCACAAAACCATCAAAAATTGTATCCTCCGTGTATTTGATTGTTAACCTTCCATCAGTTGCTGAAGGTGTTGTATAAAATGCACTTGTTGGTAACTTTACCGTACTTGTATCGTTTTCAAAATAAGCAAATTCCTTTCCTCCTTGAAAATCATAGGTCTCAAAATCAACTTTAAAAAGCACTACACGTTTTAAATCAGTTGGGTCAAGCGTACCTTTATTACATGAAAAAAGTAAAATTGAAAAAAATAAAAAAGTAAAATACCGCATTTTATGTCCTTGAGCTAAATTATAGAATCACGAAGTTACGCACTATTTTACTTTTTTACAATTATTTTTTTAATCCAAAGTTATTCAGCCTGCATTTTTGAGAACAACTCATAAGCTCCTTCAATAATAATTTCACTAGTTTTCAAATTCTGCATATTATCGAATTTTATTGCAATAAATTCTTCATTTTGTGCCACAATTTGAACTTCAATTGCCTTAAAATTTGTGTTTTTACCGGTTTTTCCTGTTTTCACAAAAATAATATTTTTTCCTTTATTATTGATGACTGCAATAACTGGAATTGATAGGTAATCATTTGATTTCGTCTTGATTTTTGCTCTAAAAAATGCTCCAGGAATCAAGGTTTTTTCCTCTTTGATAAAGTGACCATGAACCAAAACCGTTTTATTTCTGGAAATATCATGACCAATTAAATGTACTTTGGCCAAAACGGCTTCTTTTTGGTTTGTGAAAAACAATTCAACATCCTGACCTACTGCTAAATTCCCTAAATCTTTCTCATAAACTTCCATTTCCGCATGGGCATGTTGCGTGTCAATTAATTCCAACAATTGATCCTGCGATTGAACATAAGCTCCAGTTTGTACATCCACTTTTGTAACAATTCCGCTGAAAGGGGCAGCAAGTGAAACACTCGTTTGAATGGAACTTTCATTGATTCGCGACACATTTACGCCTGCCAACTGCAAACGACTTTTCATTCCAGCATGTCGTGCTTTTGCACTAAAATAATTTGCTTTGGCTTGCTGAAAACTTTTCAAACTTGTTGCTTCTTGTTTCGAAAGTAATTCTTGTCGCTCGTATTCACCTTTTAAATATTCTAGATTACTTTGATTCTCTAAATAATCTTGTTGCATTTGTAAAATATTAGGATCTTCGATTTCAATCAACGTTTGTCCTTTTTTAACATACATGCCGTCTAAAACCAATATTTTTTTCACAAATCCACCAAATTTAGCTGTTATAACAGTTTTATTTTGGGGTGGTACTTCCACTTTTCCGTAGGAATTGATAATCGGCGCAAATTCTCGCATTTCCATTTTCCCCAATGTCATGGAATTAAACTTCATTTGTTGATCGCTTAAACTTAAAGCTTCCGTTGTTTCAGGTTTATTTTTAGCTTCTTCATTTGAGCCACAAGCAGTAAATAGTACTATACCTATTATTGCTACTATTAATTTTATATTTTTCATAATCTTTTCTTAATTTTGATTTTTCAACCAGTTGAGGTAAATAATTTCGCGATTTAAATCATTTTCTAAATTCACATATTCCATTTCATTTCCTAAAATTAATTGTTGTGAATACAGCCATTCTATTTGTGACAATTCTCCATTTTGAAAACTGATGTTTACTTTTTTCCTTAATTCATCATTGTTTTTGTTGATTTCACGTTCATATAAAACCAAGGACTTTTTTATTGAATTGTATGAATTTAAGTGTTTTAAATAAAAGTTTGAAAGTTCCTGTTGATATTGTTCTGAAACTAAACTGGACTGATTCATTTCCACAGAAAGCGCTTCATTTTTTCGTTTTGTAGCATGATTAAAAAGTGGAATAGCTAATCCAACTTGTACACCTTGAAAGCGTTTCTTTCCATCATAAAAAACTTCCGTTCCATTCACTTGCTGATAACCAATTAAAGTTTGATTAAAATAAGACAAACTAAATTCTGGCAAACTATACGAGCGATTTAACTTTTGTTGAAATTCCAATTCTTCTTGTAAAAAACTGTATTTTTTCATCATAAAATGCTGCGAAAAATCTATTGTTTCAAGCAAAGGAGTAAATGAAATTGAATTTGTTAAAATTGGTTCCACTTTAATTGCCTTAGAAATCAATATTTCAAGGTTGCTTTGCGCCTCCAGAAATCTATTTTCTGCCTTTATGATGCGTTGACTTAACTCAACCTGTTGGTTTTTAAACAACAAATAATCCACAGGACTCAAATCACTATTTTGTTTTCTAAGTTCCATTTTAGCAGCCACAAGTTGCATTAAACTATCTTGCGAGATCAATAAATTCAAGTTCTTTTTTGCGAAAATCAAATTTTGATAGGCCAGCCTAACATTTAAACTCAATTCAGCTTCAAAAAATTGATATTCCCACTGGGCAAAATTCGATTTTATTTGTCCCTGCAATGATTCAAACTTGAAAACGCTCGGAAATGGAATTGACTGTCCAATGGTGAAATTATTGTCAGTATTATTGACCGAATTATATTGACCATAAAGTAGCGAAAAGTTAGTTTTAGGAATCACTTTATTTCCTTGTGAAATAAGTATCTCCTTATTAGAATTTTGTGCCTTGGCGGCGAGATTCTTATTGTTTTGCTTTGCGATTTTTATACAATCTTCAACACTTAATTGTTGTGAAAAGAAAGGTGAACTAATCAATAGAAACAACAAACTTGCTACAATTTTTGTCTTTTTTAGTTTAATTTTCATTTTTTTGGTTGATAAAAGGTAAAGGATGGGAAGAATAAAAAGTGTCAAAATCGTTGCGCTTATTAATCCTCCAATAACTACTGTTGCCAATGGTTTTTGTACCTCTGCTCCACTTCCGTGAGAAATCGCCATGGGTAAAAAGCCTAATGAAGCAACCATTGCTGTCAACAATACTGGTCGCAAACGTGCATTTGTACCTTTAAAAATTATTTTCAGTACATTTTCTTCACCAGATTTTCGAATAGAATTAAATTCAGCAATCAAAACAATTCCATTTAACACTGCGACACCAAAAAGTGCAATAAAACCTACTCCTGCAGAAATGGAAAATGGCATATCCCGCATCCACAAGGCAATAATTCCACCGATTGAAGCCAAAGGAATTGCGGTGTAAATCAAAATTGCTTGTTTCACAGATTTGAAGGTGATAAAAAGTAAAACAAAAATTAGGAGCAAGGCAACTGGAACAGCAATCAATAATCTAGCTCGAGCGTTTTCAAGATTCTTAAATGTTCCACCATAGGAAGTTGTGTAACCTGGCTCAAAGGCAACTTGTGTATCAATTTTTTTCTTCAATTCTGAAATGATGCTACCAACATCTCGTCCTCTAATATTAAATCCAATTATAATTCTGCGTTTTGCATCATCTCGCTGAATTTGATTTGGTCCAATTTTGTATGAAACATTCGCCAAGTTTTCCAATGGGATTTGTTGACCATCATCGGTTGTTACCATTAAAGATTTTAGATCTTCAATTGATTTTCGTTCATCCAAAGAATTTTTCACAACAATATTAAAACGTTTTTCTCCTTCAAAAATTAAGCCCCCACTTTTTCCAGCAAAAGATGTATTAATTACATTATTCAATTCATTTTTAGAAACATTGTACATGGCTAAATTTTGGTGATTGTAATCAATAATCAACTCTGTCAACCCAGTAACTTCCTCTACATAAACATCTTGAACTCCAGTGATTTTTGAAGAAATTGAACCGATTTTTTTAGCATAAGAAGCTAATTTATTCAAATCTTCTCCATAAACTTTAACAACTACATCTTGTTTTGCACCAGTCATTAATTCGTTAAATCTCATTTGAATCGGTTGTTGAAATCCAAATTCAACGCCTGGAATATAATCCTCCAAGGTTTTTTGCATTTTTTCGGCCAGTTCCTCTTTATTTGTAGCGGCAACCCATTCTTCTTTGTCTTTCAAAATAACCATCAAATCGCAAGCTTCCATGGGCATCGGATCGGTAGGAATTTCCGCAGTTCCAATTTTACCCACCACTTTTTTTACTTCCGGAAAATTACGTTTTAAGATTCCCGAAGCTTTTTTTGTAGTTTCAATGGTTTTTGTGAGACTTGTACCAGGCGCCAATCGAACTTCAACTGCAAAATCTCCTTCGTCCAAATTTGGAATAAATTCAGAACCTAAATTTGAAAACAGGATGAAACTTGTTATAAATACGGCAACTAATACACCCAAAACGATTCGTTGATGGCGAATAGCCCTTTGCAATAAAGGTTTGTACTTATTGTTAATAGCCCTAATTATTTTATCACTGATTGTTAATTTTGTTTTTACTTTTTTACTCAAAAATAAAGCGGAAACCATTGGTACATAAGTTAGTGACAAAATAAATGCTCCTAAAATAGCGAAAAGCACCGTTTCTGCCATAGGCTTAAACATTTTACCTTCAATTCCGACCAAGGCTAACAATGGAAGGTAAACTACTAGAATGATAACTTGACCGAAAACAGCACTATTACTGAATTTTGAGGCTGAAAAAATCACTAATTCGTTCATTTTACTTTGAGAATATTTTTTTTCTCCCTGATGTTTAATCAAATGCAGCGTTGCTTCTACAATAATCACAGAACCATCTACAATTAAACCAAAGTCAATTGCTCCCAAACTCATTAAGTTTCCTGAAACTCCAAATAAATTCATTAAAGAAATGGCGAAAAGCATGGAAATTGGAATTACTGAGGCAACAATTAAACCTGCGCGTAAATTTCCTAGTAATAAAACAAGCACAAAAATCACAATTAATGCCCCTTCAATTAGGTTGGTACTAACAGTTGAAATTGCATTGTTGACCAATTTGGTTCGATCTAAATAAACTTCAATTTCAACTCCGAGTGGCAGTGTTTTTTTGATTTCGTCCATTCTCGTTTTTACCAAATCAATGACTTCAGAAGAATTCGCTCCTTTCAACATCAAAACGATTCCGCCTACCGCTTCGCCTTTGTCTTCGTTTGTCAAAGCGCCATATCTTAATGCGCCTCCAATTTCAACTTGAGCAATATCGCGAATCAAAATTGGAATTCCGTTTTCACTTTCTTTTACCTTTAAACTTTCAATATCTTCAATAGATTTCAGTAAACCTTGTGTGCGAATGTAAGTGGTATTATTTTCCTTTTCTATGTAGGCTCCACCTTCGTTTTTATTATTTTCTTCAACACAGGTAAAAATTTCTTGAAGGGAAACTCCCATTTGCTTCAGTTGATCTGGTCGCACCCTAATTTCATATTGTTTGAGGTAACCACCAAAACCAGAAATGTCTGCAACACCTTTAATTCCAAGAAGTTGACGTCGAATCAACCAGTCTTGAATGGAACGTAATTCGGTAGCATCAAATTTCTTTTCGTAACCAGGTTTTGCTTTTACAATGTATTGGTAAATTTCTCCCAATCCAGTACTTAAGGGCGCTAAGCTTGGTTCACCGAGGTTCGCTGGAATCTGGCTTTTTGCTTCAATCAAGCGCTCATTTACTTGCTGGCGCGCCCAATAAACATCTGTTTCGTCAGAAAAAACAATGGTAACCACACTTAAACCAAACCTGCTAAAAGAACGAATTTCTTCAATATTAGGAATGGTCGCCATGGTTTGTTCAATGGGGAAAGTCACGAATTGTTCGATGTCTTCCGCTCCAGTTGAAGGTGAAGAGGTAATAATTTGAACCTGATTATTTGTGATGTCAGGAACTGCATCAATCGGTAATTGCCGTAAGGAAAATATTCCCCAAGCAATTAAGGCAAAAGTGAGTAAAATGACAAATAATTTGTTGTTTACTGACCAAGCAATAATTTTATTGAACATTTGAAGGAGTTTAAAATTAAAAGTGAAAAGTGAAAAATGATGAATTACAATAATTATTTGTAAAACAGCATTTTAGAAAGCTTATCTTAAAAGATTTTCCTAATCTTAATTGTTAGAAATATTGAATTATTTCGACTTCCTCAGAATACTTTTCCCAAACAATAAGATAGTAAGAATTAATACCTAATTCTTAAATTAAATTTAGATTCTTGGTGGGTTCCAAATAGAAAAGAGCGCTGCTTTGTTTAAAAAGTTTGGCTCCGGAAAAGTTGATTTTTTTTCTTCAAATAAATATACGTTTTCAAAAACTGCTTCGATTCGATATTCATGAATTGAAAGTTGTACGGATGATGAACTAATTGTTTTGAAAGGTAAATCTTTATGTCCATCCTGAGATAAATCTAGTTTTTTGGTGTAGTGTTCTTCCAAAAAATCTAAAAAACTTGAAAATGAGATTCCTTTTTCTGAGTAATCTTTTTCGAAATGACTGTACATTTCTCCCACCTTTAAATACTGTGCACCTTGCATATTAGGCGCAAGCGTAACCAGAATATAAAAACTCAAAAAAGAAACAAGTACAAATTTCATTATGCAAACTTAGTTATTATTTAATTATAAAATTATGATTTATGTCAGTTTAACCGAAAGTTAACAGTTGATTTTTTTAAATCTACTAATCCAAAAAGAAGGAAATTATGATATTTTATGTTGACACACAACTTTCTCCAAAGTTTAGTTTTTGCATGGTTTTTTAACCAAAAACACATTCCAAAACTGCTCAAACATTTTTATTTACGACGGACTATCATCCGTCGTTAAGACATTTGACTCCTCTGGAGTCATGAAGCAAATGGTCTATAAAAAAGAATTTAATTGGGAAATAAAAAGATTATCATTGTCTATATTCTGCTAAAATCTCAAACCTCAATTAACTGCAATGTACAAACTGCAAATAAGCTGAGTTAGAATTACCGGAGCCCATATACGTTCAATTTTGCTTGGCGTAATTGTATTAAGAATGGTTCCTAAAAGAGAAAAAACGATTACTCCCCAAATTGCTTTACTTGAAAAGTTGTTTAATTGTGGAAGAATAAGCTTTGCACTTGATAACACGATCACCGTTAAAAAAATTAAAAGTAGAACATTAATCAATGCAACAAAGCGCATTTTAGTTGGATATTTACCTGGAAATTTCCCTCCCATAGATGCTGCTCCCCACGGTAAACCTGCGGCTAAACATAGCTGAAAAAGAATAATTATTCCAGATAAAATGGTGTAAATTATCGCTGCTACTGTCATTTAATTCATCATTTATAATTTTCACACTGAGCGACCCGTGCTGAGCATGTCGAACCAAGTCGCATTGTATTGAGCCTGTCGAAATGAAGTGCATCATTCAAAAATTTATTATTCATCATTAAATAATTTATTAAATCATCAAACCGGATAACACAAACAAAATTTTTCAACAGGTACAGCCAAGGCAGAAATATTTAAGTTGTCGGAAGCGGCTGAAACATCAATTATTTCACCATTTTTCATCAATAAGTTGATGTTTTGCTTATTTTGATTGTACGCATTGTTTGTTAAGGTTTCTGAATACACAAAAAAATCTGCTTCTTCAGCACTTAAATTTAATTTTTCTTGCACTTTCGCCTTCACTTCATTGATACGTTGCTCTGAAAAAGCTTCTTTGGAGACCTCTATTTTAAACAATTCACGATTAATTAACTTTTTAGACAAAATAGATAAAACTTTATCATCTGAATCTTGCCAAACCTTGATTGCACTGGTAATATCAAAATCATCTAATTTCGCGAAGGTTTCTAAAATTACTGGCTTTGTTCGGAAATCTTCCGTTTGGATATTTTCTTTCAAGAAAAACAATAAAGCTGGACTTGCAAATAATTCCTTACCACTTTGAACCAATTTTTTGGCTCTTCGTAAAATATGAATCAACATAAATTCTGCCGAAACAACAGTTTTATGCAAATAAACTTGCCAATACATAAATCTTCGAGCTACCAAAAATTTTTCTACAGAATAAACTGCTTTTTCTTCCAAAACTAGGTTTCCTTCGTGCACATTTAACATTTCAATGATGCGATCGGAACCTATTTGTCCTTCTGTTACTCCTGTAAAAAAACTATCTCGATTTAAATAATCCATTCGATCCATATCCAATTGGCTGGAAACTAGTTGATATAAAAATGGTTTTTTTTCGTATTTATTTTCAAATATTTCGAGTGTCAAATCCAATTTTCCGTCAAATTCTTCACTTAATCGTTGAATGAAAAAACTTGAAATATCTTCGTGACTCACTTTATTTACAATGTCGTATTCTAAGGCATGACTGAAAGGTCCGTGACCAATATCGTGCAATAAAATGGCACACAAAACGGCTCTTTCTTCCTCTTTGGTGATTTCGTGTCCTTTTCTTCGAATCACGGCAATTGCCAAGGTCATTAAGTGCATGGCTCCTAAAACATGATGAAAGCGAGTATGTAAAGCACCAGGATAAACTAAATTCGTCAAACCCAATTGACAAATTCTTCGCAATCTTTGAAAATAAGGATGTTCAATCAAATCAAAAATGAATTCATCTGGCACAGAAATAAATCCATAAATAGGATCGTTAAAAATTTTCTTTTTATTGTATGTAACTGAATTTGAAGTCATTTTGTTTGGATTAAAAAACAAAAATAGTAAAAAACTACTTGATTGAATTAAATTAGGGTAAGAGACTCAAGGGAAACTCATACTTTTTTACGTAAAAGCGAATTTAACTTAAAGGTTAAGTGAAACTAACGTTTCTTCCAATGAACTTAAAACTATGAAAAACAAACATTTATCTCCTTACTTTTTTCATTGCCAAAAAAGTAAGCAAAAAGTCTAGTCCTATTTGTTTCTCAAAACTTTCATTCATTGCAAATCGATAATTTTCTACCGATAGCTATCGGCAGAGCTTGCAGCTAATTCAATTATTAGCGATTTCCAATTTCATTTTCAGTATTTCAAAACAAAAAGGGACAAAAAAAGTTCTAGATCTAATTTTATTGATTAAATTCATTTCTTTTTTTCTAAGAATTTAAAAGTGTTAGTTTGCTATACTATAGGATTTCCAAGTAAGGATAATAAATAACAACTGGCCAATAAAATCTGATGGTTTACGTAATATTACGTTTTTGCGTTTTTGCAAATTTGTTATTATGCAAAGATTAAAATTTTCAAATTTGTAAAAAAAATGGTGTTTTCAGAAAGAATCCCACGCCCCAACGAAGTCCGAAAAGCCCACAGCTTAGCGAGGACTTGCAGGCGCAGGTGGTAAAGGCGCCCAAAAAAAAGTTAAAAAAAAATTCCTTCGTTTTCCTTTACAATATTTTTGTATTTTTGTGTTTACTAAATTTTCAACTAATTCATGGATCAATCTTTCGGAAAAGAATATAAATTATGCAGTAAGAAAGCAATTGAAGCCCTGTTTGAACAAAAAAAATCGGTAAAAAACTTTCCTTTTGTCCTCACTTACGGCAAAATGGAATTGCCAACAACGAAAAAATTTCAAGTTGTTATTTCCGCTCCGAAACGAATTTTTAGAAAAGCGCATGAAAGAAATCGAATAAAACGACTTATGCGTGAAGTATTTCGAAAGAAAAAGTTAATTTTGGAGGAAAATTTGGAAAAAAAGGACTTTCAAGTAGCACTTTTTTTAGTCTACACCAATAAAGAAGAGCTAAAATATAGTGTGCTGGAAAATAAAATGGAACAATTGTTGAATAAGTTGCTTGGGGATTTAGATTGTTAGATTATTAGATAGTTAGATTATTGGATTGTTAGATTATTGGATATTAAGACGATAGACAAAAGAAAGTAGACATAAGATATTAGACATAAGATATTAGACAAAAGACATCTTGTAAATCTGTTTTATTAGCGTATTTTTCTGGGATTATCTGCGGGGAAATTACTTATAACTAAAGATGAGAGATCAAATAAGATAGATTTAAGATAATAGACGTAAGGCAAGAGACAGAAGATGTTAGGATGTTAAGACGATAGACAAAAGAAAGTAGACATTGGACAAAAGACGATAGACTAAGGACAAAAGACGATAGACATTAGACAAAAGACAAAAGACGATAGACAAAAGATTATCTACTTTTAAAAACAAAGTCTTAAGTCTACAGTCTTTTATCTTAAGTCTAAAAATAAAGAAATATGAAAAAAGGATTTTTAATTTTAGTAGTGCTATTCTCCTTGCAATTTCAAGGATTAAAGGCACAATCAAACGGATTTGAGTTAATAAAAAGCATGGAGTTGATGGACTTGATTCATCAGCACTTGGAAATGTATTTTGTGGATGAGCCAAAACCTGGAAAAATGTCCAAAGATGCAATCGATGCAATGCTGAAAGGCTTAGATCCATACACCGTTTATTACCATGAATCAAACATGGAGGATTACCGTATGATGACAACTGGCCAATATGGGGGAATTGGCGCTTTGATTCGAAAAATGGGAGATTACACTTACATTGCTGAGCCTTATGAAGGAAATCCAGCTCAAAAAGCAGGACTTTTGGCTGGAGATAAAATTTTATCAATCGATGATAAAGACATGAAGGCAAAACCAAGTGATGATGTTTCGTCCTCCCTAAAAGGACCAAAAGGTTCAACCATTCAAGTGAAAGTATTACGAAACAACAAAGAGGAAATCACCATTCCAATTACACGTGATGAAATAAAATTGCCAGATGTTCCCTATGCTGGAATGTTAGACGAAACAACAGGATACATTAAATTGAATAGTTTTACTCAAACTGCAAGTTCTGATGTCAAAAAAGCTTTACAAGACATCATAGCTCAAGGTGGAAAAGAATTAATTTTAGACTTACGTGGAAACGGCGGTGGACTTTTGATTGAAGCAGTGAAAATTGTAAATCTTTTTGTGAAAAAAGGACAAATTGTTGTTACCACCAAAGGTCGTGTTCAGGAAGAAAATAGAACTTACAAAACCACGGAAGAACCAATTGATTTAACGATGCCTTTGGTTGTTCTAATTGATGAAGGTTCTGCTTCTGCAAGTGAAATTGTGGCTGGAAGTTTACAAGATTTAGACCGAGCGGTGATTGTTGGAAATACTTCCTTCGGAAAAGGTTTGGTGCAAAGAACTTATGATTTAAAATATGGCTCAAAATTAAAATTAACCATTGCAAAATATTATACACCTTCTGGGAGATGTGTCCAAAAATTAGAATACTACGAAAAATCAGAAAGTGAAAGACCAAAAGAAATTCCTGATTCATTAATTAAAGTTTTTAAAACTCAAAATGGTCGTGATGTGATTGATGGTCGCGGAATTGAACCAGATTTAAGTGTGGAAGAAAGAGAATTTAGTCGTTTAACTGCGATGTTGTTTGCAAATAACTTGGTATTTAATTTTGCGACAGATTATTACTTTAAAAATAAAACAATTGCTGAGGCGGGAAAATTCACACTTTCTAATGCTGATTATGAGGTTTTTAAACAAATGGCTTTGAAAGACACGTTTAATTACACCACAGCATCTGAAGAAATGTTGAAAAAAATGAAAAAAACAGCTGAGGAGGAAGGTTATTATGACGACGTGAAATCGGAATACGATGCCTTATTAGGAAAGGTAACTCCTTCAAAAGAGCGAGATTTAGAGAAATTTAAATCAGAAATTATCGAAGTAATTGAT
>JBIKSI010000058.1:0-19960 GCA_044348665.1 Crocinitomicaceae bacterium | reverse complement strand
ACTTGTCACCAAAAAATATTTGCTTTCATTGATTGAAATCTCGTAACCACCTTTTTGCCGGATGATGTCGATGTTTAATTTTTTACTCCGTACATGCGTTTCTTTTTTATTTGAAATTTCAAAATAATGTAAATTTCCGGGGTACATTTTCTCGAAGGATTTTGCAGTAAATTCAATCTTTTTTCTTTCACCTTTCTTATTTGCAAAAAAGACAAAGTTTTTATCTTCTGATTTTACTATAAAACTGGTTTCATCTGCATTTAGGAAAAACACTTTTTCTGTAACTAGTTGATTATATCTGAGGTAAACTATACTAATGGACAACATAAAAGCAGCTAATAAGCTAATTCGAATTTGTTTAATTTTTTCGGTTTTAAGGGAAATGAAAAAATATAAAATTGTTGCGAAAAGTAAAATTACTAAAGTAGTATTCAACACAAATCCCGCTGAAACTGCTCCTGGAAGAGAATCAATGAAGTCAATGATTAAAAGCATGACATACAGCGAAAAGGTAAGTAAATAGGCAATGCTTGACCCGACAAAAGGAATCCAATTAAGGGAAAAAAGAGCAACACCTAAAGCCAAAATCAAAAAGGAAAACACCATTAATCCCAAATTTGTAATGATGAAGTAATTGGGGAATTGATGAAAATAATAGAGCGTGAGAGGAACAGTTAAAATTTGTGCAGCAATCCCAACCATGGTTCCGTCATAGGCAGCTTTCAGAATTTTATTTTTAATGAATAAAAACGTACTCAATGGTTTATAAAACATGAAAATACCAAACATTGCCAAGTAGGAAAGTTGAAACCCAATGTCGAATAGAAAATGTGGATTCCACATTAAAATAATGAGTGCAGAAAATGCCAAAACGTTAAAGTTGTTGCTACTTTTATTAAAAATTCCACTTCCTGCCAAAATGGTGAACATTACCGCTGAACGTGCAACTGATGCAGAAAAACCAGTCATAGCGGAGTAAATCCAAACAATTAATAAGGCAATAATTATACTTTGATTTTTTGTAATCCATTTCTTAAAAAGACTTAAAATAAGCGTTAATATTTGTACTAAAATACCAACATGAAGTCCTGAGACTGCCAACACGTGCATGGCGCCAGTATTTCCAAATTTTGCAGTAATTTCGCTGTCAATTGAAGATCTATCTCCTAAAATCAAACCTTTGGCGATGGCTAGTTCATCTCCCGTTAGATTTTTATCCAAGATTCCTGAGAAATAATTTCGCATTCTGGTGAAATAATGGAAAAAATCAGCCTCAGCAGTTCCAATTTTGTAATAATTTTCCTCATTTGCAAAAGCAATAAATTCAATTCCTTTGTGCTTCCAGAATAATTCTGCGTCAAATTCTCCTGGATTATTTTTATTTTTTATTTGGTTTAATTCTGTCGAAACCAAGCAAACATCAAATTCTTTTAATTTTCGATCTTCGTCTTTGATAAATAATACGATTTTCCCATCTACAGCAATTGTGTCCTGAAAACGAATGATTTTATTTACTTGAAATTCAGTTTTTGCATAATCACTTTTAGAATATGTTAGCGAATTTATCTGACCCAGTAAAACATCATTTTTTAGGTATAAATTTGTTAAGGAGCTTGAATAATTTTCAGGCAAGCTGATTGAATAACGGACTAAACCCAAGCAGAAAAAAAGTGAAATTAAGATGATGCTTTGGGTTCTACTTTTAAAATGATGTTCAATTTTTTTTTCAACTATTAAGTAGGTGAAAATGAGAAATAAAAAAAGTGAAATATTTATTAAAAAGTTGATTTTTAAAACATTAGAGACAATCACACCTAAACATAGTGCAAATGTCAAACTCAAAAATGGTGCTTTTTTCAATCTCTTTTTTTAGGTAAAATTAAAAAATCATTTAAATAATTATTAAAAAATAAAATTTCTTTGTTTCTTTACACTCGAATAATTAGTTTTATATACAAATTTATATACATTATGACAAAATCAAAAATTAGTTTATTGGTATTTATTTCTTTGATTGTACTAAGTTCTTGTAAATCGAGTACAGAAGAAAACAAAAAAGAAGTTAATGTTGAAGCAGATACTGAAAACAAGTTTAATTCTGAAGAATATGATTTCGTTTTGCCTCAACCAATATCTTTAGCTAAGGCATTTCAAGCATCAGGTTTGACTTATAAAACGAATGTTGCAAATCCTGCTAAAGATAAATCAAAATATTCCACAAAGGTAAAACAGTTATTGAACTTGGGAGTTTATTCTACAGATTTGGCTTATTGTGCAATTAATGGAAAATCTCAAGAAGCAAGAGAATATTTGAAAGTAATTCAAGAATTAGGAAACGAGGTTGGTTTGAAGCCTGTGATTTCAGATAAAAAATTAGCTGCGAAATTTGACAAAAATTTGGATAACATTGAAGCAGTGGAAGATCTTATCTACGATATTCAAGAAAGTTCTGAGCAATATATGGAAGATAACGATGTTAGGTATTTAGCTGTTGTTCAGTTTGCAGGTTCATGGGCTGAAGGAATGTATTTAGGGATTATTGATTTTGAATCAAAAAAGGATAATGACAAAATTACTGTAACCTTGATTGACCAAATTAATTTGTTGAAAAACATTATCAAAGGAATAAAAACTTATCCTACGTCAGATGAAACGTTAACTCAATTATCTTCTAAATTGGAAGCCATTTCTTCAGCTTACGACAATTTTGAATCAGTAAAACTTGCAGGTAAAAGTGAAACATTTGTTACTCCAAAATTAACAGATTCAGAATTAAGTACTTTGGCAAGTAAGGTGAAAGAATTAAGAAGTTTTATAGTAAATTAATTAGGGCTATCACCTTAATTTGCATTAAATAATTTGAAATTAAAAAATAAAATTATGAAAAAATTAAAATCAATTATCCCGCTATTCATTTTTGCTTTTGTTTTATTAAGTAATACTGAAAGTGATGCAGGTGGTTCATTTGATGCCCGCATCAACACCTATAAATACGAATGTAAACAGCTAATTAAACCTGCAAGGTACGAAGGTGCTAGAATAACTTATTTTGGTGCATCAAAAGAAAAACAAGGTAAAAATGTAGAGGCTTATTTTTTATTAGATACAGAATATAAATTAGCGTTTAGTGGAAAAGAGTGTGGTACAAAAGTGTCTGTGAAAATTTACGATTCTCAAAATGAAAGTAAACGCACTTTATTAAAAGAAATAAAAAACATCCAGGGAAAAAATTCTGTTGTTTCATCAAAAGATTTAACTAGTGCATACCGCAAAAAGGTAAAAAATGGTGAACGATTAAAGGTAGTTTATATTGAATATTCAATTGCTGAAAATGTTACTAAAAACGAAGCAATTGTTTTGGTTATCGGATATAAAGATATTTAAAGATATTTTAGTTCAATTAATTGCAAGTACGGATCTAAAATGATTCGTACTTTTTTTATTTCCGATATTTCCTTTTGCTTACTTAGGTATTGATAGTCAATTTGATAATTCACTAATCTGTTTTCATCATCGTAAAACTCATCCATTCGTTCGAATTTTTCATCCAAATAATTTCTAGATTGACCTTGCACAAAATAGCGCACAAATTCTTTAATTAGAAGAGATTTATCCAAACTTGATATTTTATTTGCCGTTTTCATGACGGTAAGCATAAATTGAATAAATTCGTCTTTTTCTGTACCTTCCAATTTTTCAGCCTTTTGTTGGTAAAAATCATAGAATGCCAGTTCTGCTTCATCTGCCTCAAATTCAGTAGAAACAAAGGATTGTCTGAGTTTGTAATAGGCATAGAAATTCCCCAATTTTTTGTCTAAATTTACACTTTCTAAAATCTCAATCGTATTAATTCTATTTGTTCTATCGGTATAGATTTCAGCATTGAGCATGGTGAAAACGCTGTCTTCAGTAATACTAAAAACATGATTTTCAATGTAAAAAATAAAATTAGTATCGTTGTAAATAATGTTCTTCTGTAACTGGATTTTTTCTTCTAGTTTTTTGTCAATTTTCCCCTCTTGCTCCAACTTGTATTTTACTTCATACAAGGAATCTAATCTGAAATAAGAAGGTGGTTTGAGAACAGTACTTGGCTCAAATGCATAATTTTTATAGCTTTTACCTTGTTTAGTAAAATCGTCGTTTAATTGTGAAACTATTTGTTCTTTCCTTACTTTCTCTTTATCAATTGGGGTTTTTACAGGTTCGTATTTTAGCCCGCAAGAAACAAGAATTGATAAAAATAAAAGGTAAATACAAATTTGTCGCATTTTTTAATTAAGTAAATTAATTTATTTCGCCAATGGTTTTCTCCAAATCTTTCACATAAATATCCATCATTTGTTTCAAGATATTTTGTTTTTGGTTTTTGCCTTTGATTACCATTTTTGAACCTGCGTTATCCATTGAAACAGTAATGTTTTGAATAGCATAAATAAATTTCAACTCATCGTCTAAATCCATGGATTTTACGTCCATCCCATCAAAGTTCATGAAAGCGGTAAATCCACTTTTTCCAAATTGATTTGCAAATTGAGGAATAACTAATTTAGAATTCGTTGATTTTCCAGAAGAAATAAGCACTTCTTTCTCGCTAATTACTGATTTCATTCCAAAAACATCTGAACCAGCTGGGAAAAAAGATTTCATCATTTCACTAACTTCTTTTCCTTTGTTCCCTAATTGCATATAAATGTTAGCTTCTGGAACTAAACTTCCATCTCGCATCATGTCTCCAACCATCACAAGTCCTAGTTTGCCACCAAATAAATTTGTCAAAGGTTTATCTCCTAAAGTTGAACTAAAAAGTTGCATTTGCATATTGGAACTTGTTAATTCCTTTTTGAATTCTGGTGCAAAATCATCTAAGAAAGTTTCCATTTTTTGCATGTCAAAATTCATTGCGATTCCTAAGCGAGCATTTCCTTTTCCAAGTTTAGAGATAATCGAGGCTGCCGCATCTTCCTTCATAAACATTCTATTCATTAACTCACTTGAAAACAAATTTTGACTTTCAATTACTGCCTGACCTGTTTCAAATGAAATGGAAGATTGCAAATATGAATCATTTACTAAAGCTTCAAATTCTTTCTTTTTAGTTGCGGAAAGATTACTCAAAGAAGTATTTGAACTAGCATACAAATTTTGCAAACTTACGCCCATTGTTATGTCACCTTTTTTAGCTAAAATTTGATCTACTTTTCCTTCAGATAAATCATTTTCTGCTTTTGTAAAGGCTTCTAATAGTGCTTTTTTACCATCGTATTTTCCTTTTCTAGTGATAACAATTGCAATGTTTTCTTTTATACCGACACTTAAATCATTCTCTTGCGTATATTTCATTTCTCCTTCTTTTTCCATCATCAGTCCAAAAGAACTAATTTTACTAGCCAAAGAATCAGCATTGTTTACGCGCATAAAGGCGATTAAATTTGCAGGAGTTCCATCTTTTTCGAAAGGTCCTTCCATCGCAAAATGAATACTTTGATTTAAATCTACTGCTTTTTCAAATTGTGACATTTCACTTTTTAACAAAACAGAAACCTTAGGGATGTTTTTATAGTCTGCTTTTTCCAAGATTTGTTTGATATCTATTTTTCCAAAAAGAACTACATTTTTATTGTCCTTCATGTATGCAGACAAATATTCAGCAGAAGTACGGTTTTTTACATCTTTGGAACAAGAAACGATAGTGAAGATAAGTACTACGTTTAATAATAAAAGAATTTTTTTCATTGGAATTAGAATATTAATGTTAGACGGTTTTTAGCAACTTACGTGCCAAGTATTTATTGGTTAATTTGATTTTTTCATTCAAAAATAGTTAAAAATGAAATATCAAATTGATAATTTTCGTTAAATTTATTTTTCAACGATTTTTATTTACTTTTTTTGGCTTGTAAAAAATTAAAAGTAGAATCGGAAGCAGTGTTAAAACGGCAATCAATGCAACAAATAAGGTGATACTTATCATCAGACCCATCATAAATGTACCCATGAAACTTGAAAATAAAAGGGTCAAAAATCCACTACAAACAATCAAAGTGGATAAAATCATTCCTTTTCCGGTAACCAAATAAGCTGTCTTTAATGCATATATTTTGGAGGATCCTTTTTGAAGTTCAATTTTAAATTTCGCCAAAAATTGGATGGTATCATCAAAGGCAATTCCGAGTGAAATCGTAAAAATAATGGCAGTTGAAATTTTTAGGTCAACATGCAGTAATCCCATCATTCCAGCCAAAACAATCAATGGAATAATATTGGGAATTACGCTTAGAAATACCAATTTTGCTGACCTGTAAATTACTAGCATCATCAAAACGATTAATCCTATAGAAACCAAAATCCCTTCCACAAGATTTGAGGATAAATAACTCATGTTTTTATCCAATAAATGTGCTGTTCCAGTATATTTTAGGGAAATTAAGCTTGTGTCTATGTTCTTATTGACAAATTTTTGAAATTTTTCATTCTCTTTTAATACAACATTTTTTCCCCAATCAGGAATATTAGCACTAATTCGCATATTTTTCTGAGTGGAATCGACCATCGCTTTAAATAATTCTCCTTTTTCAGCAAATTTGATTGGTCTTCTTAGTTTTTTAATTTCACGCTGTGTTTCTGGAAGTTTGAAATAGTTTTCATTCCCCAAATGGGAAGATTGATTGAGGACTTTTAATACACTTACCAAAGAAATGTTGATTTTTGCTTTGTATGTTTTTGTTAAATAAGTTTCAATTTTATCTAGTTCTTGCAAGACTTCAATGTCCCAGCAATCATAATCTCCCTTGATACTTACGGCATATTCCAAAGGTCGAATTCCACCATAATTTTTGTCTAAAAAGTTGAAATCTTGTTTGATTGGCTCATTTGGACGCAAATCATCAAGCATGTAATTATTGACTTCAATTTTAAAGGAAAAATAAGCAAAAATAACTGTTATTACTGCGGATACACCAATTATGGCCTTATAATTTCTAATGTTGAAAACGAACATTTTTCGTAAAAAACGATTCCAGAAAGGCGTGTCTTTTGTTTCTGTTATTTTTCGAGGAGAAGGGAAAATGTAAAAGGTCACAGGCATCACAAAAATTGTAATTACGAAAGCTAATAAAACACCGATTCCTGTAACAATTCCAAAAGATTGAATTGGTTGTACATCAATGAACATCAAAGAAATGAATCCTACAGCCGTTGTAAATGCGTTTAAGAAGGTTGCAACACCAACTTCTTTTATTGAAATTTTGATAGCCTCGTATTTACTCAAGCCGGAACGCAAATAATCTAAATATCTTGAAACAAGATGAATGAAATATGACATCGTCACCACAAACATGATGGACGGTAAAATGGATAGTAAAATATTAATTGGTTCATTAAAAACGACCATAAAACCTAGCACCCAAACCAGAGAAAATACCAACACAATTTGCGGAATTAATAATCCCCACATACTTTTAAAAGCAATCCAAAGAAAAATTAAAATGAGCACTAAACTAAAAAGTAGAAACATTATAAGCTCATTGGTCATTTTTCCAATAAAAAACTTTTGAGCGATTGTCCTACCCGCAATCCTCGATTTTTCAAAAGAATATTTTTTTAGTTCTTTTTGAATTTTTGTGATTAAAACAGAAGACTTTTTCCCTGGTAGAAAGTCCTCATGCTTAATATACAAACAGAGAGATTTTGCGTCTTTCGCAATCAAATTCGAAATAAGTTCCTTGTGTTTGTAAATTCTGGTTGAATCACTTTTAAGCAATTTTTTGTCATTCGAAAAATAGGGTTTTCTCCCAATGATTCCTCCAGTTAAGAGAAATAATTCTTTTTCTGTGGTGATTGATCTTACAAAACTTACATGTTTTAATTTTTCAATGCTTTTTGTAAGTTTATCAACCTGATTTAAAAATTTGGAATCAAAAACCCCTTTTTCTCGCTCGATGGCGATTAAGAGGAAATCATTGTCTGATTGATAAATTTGTCTATGTTTGAAATAAAATTTGGTATCTTCATCTTTTTCAGAGAAAAATTTCTCAAAGTCATAATCAAATTTTATTGAAGGAATTAAAATACCTAAAAAGATGGTAATTAACAAAATAAGCACAAAAAAAGGTTTTGCGTACCTTTTAAACGTTTTTTCTCCAACCATTTTAATTTGTATCCGTTATTTGTCTGTAAATAAACACGCAAAAGTAAATATAAGTTCGTTAATAATTTATTAATTTTTTCTTAATATTTAATTTGTGTGTTTACTTATGTTAAATTTGTAAAACATTATTAAAAAACTATGAAAAAAACATTACTAAGCATTTTTAGTCTTGCAACAACAATTTCTTTCGGACAATTGTTTACAAGTGCAAACGAGTATCAAATTGGAAGTTCACAAACAATGTACATGTGTGACTCAGCAGCTCCTACTTACGATGCAGTTACGGGTACTGGCGTAACTTGGGATTATTCGACATATCTGAAAGTGAACAATCCAAATCGTATTTATGAAATCATTGAAAATACGAACCCAGATTTCCCTGGTTCAACAAAAGTTGCGAGTGTTCAAAGTTTTTTTGACACCTATGTGATTTCAACAGGAACGACAAAAGACATTGAAGGATTTAAATTTACAGATCCAGGACTTGCTGCGGTTTTGAGTAAAGCAGTTTTTAGCGATGATATTCATGTTTTTGATTACGATGTAGCTCTAGATGAAGCGTTTTCTGATAATCATGCTGGTGTTTTAACAGGTTCAGCAGTTAGTCCATTAAATAACACATGTTCTGGAACGTCAACTTCAAAATTTGATGCAATTGGAACTTTGATTTTAAGTCCAACTGTTACAAAAACTAATGTTCAAAGACATAAATTGGATGTTAATTTGAATGGTACATCCATTTTAGGTCCAATTTTGATGAACATTACGCAATATGAGTATTACGATTACTCAAGTTCTGATTTACCATTGTTATCAATGACTTCTTTGAAAGTTTATTTAAATAACTCACCAACACCAACTGTTAAAATGAAGTTTTTGTTGAATTCTGAAGATCCAATTCAATTTGTAACAGGGTTAAATTCAAATGAAAATGAAAAGTTTTCTGTTTATCCAAACCCAAGTTCTAGTGAAATTACAATTTCAAGTCCAAATTTTGATGGAAGCGAGAAAATCTCTGTTTTGGATTTAGCTGGGAAAACAATTCTTAGTTCTACAGAAGCAACAATTAATATCTCTGATTTGAAATCAGGAGTTTATTTCGTTGAAGTAGAAAAAGAAGGAGTGAAATCTCAAGTGAAAATTATTAAAAATTAAGGAAAAATATTCCAACAAAAAAGGCTAGCAAGATAATTGTTAGCCTTTTTTTTGTTTCTGTAATATGCTTTAGAATAGCAAATTATAACTGTCCTTATTCTTTTATCAATTGAATTGTTTCTGAATTTTCTTTTGTTTCAAATCGTAGAAAATACATTCCACTTGCTCCGTTAATTGTCAATTCCAATAAAGGCGAATCAATATTTTCAAAAGTTTGAATAATTTTCCCTTGGATATCAGTTACTGAAATTTTTGTAAAATTATTTTCATCGCCCAAATTGATTGTAAATTTGCCATTACTTGGATTTGGAGTAATTTTTACGTTTTCAAGGATGTTTGAACCGACACTTGCTTGAGATTCATTTGCAGTAATGCACTCACTTGGATTTGTTTCATATCCATAAGTCCACAAATCAAAAAATCCTTGATAATAACTTGTTGATCTTAATTGAATGTATCCGCAGCGAGAAACGCCATTAATCTTGAAAGTGAAACCAACAAACTTAAAGGTTCCCTCAGGAAAATAAAGACTTTTTACATAAGCGCTATCTTTGTATGTGTTCACACCAAGTGGAGTTCCAGCATTGTATCCGATTAATTCATTTCCTCCATCTGTTTCAAATTTTGTTCCAGCAAGACCAATAAACTTAAGGGCATAGTAGGAGTTTGCTGCTGGGATAAATTCTACTTTTACTTTAAAATCAAATTGTCCATTGTTGTCTAAATCATAAATTGCTTGACTCACAGATGAGGAAAAACTGCTAGGATTCATATTCCCAGTAACAACTTGTGCAGAACTTATTAGACTCGTAAAACAAAAGCTTATAATAAATCCGCTAATTGCGAAAAATCGTTTTGTAGTATTTTTTTTCATGCTTATTCTAGTTAAATTATGAAAGCAAATGTATGAAAAATTGTGGGTTTTGCCAAATACGGATGGTAACAAATAATAAATACAAATCTTATCAAAAATTAGTTGTTGATTGTAACCTTTTGTGCAAATTGAATTATTGAGTAGAATGTCTTAATTTTACTGCATGAATAAAATTTTTACTTTTTTCGTTTTACTTTTTCATTTTTTAAGCTTTGGTCAGGATCAAATTTCCCTAACTCCAGAGGAAAAAGCCTACTTATATCACATTGTCAAGAAAAGTCCGATTTTAGATACAAATATTGGACGTTATTTTGAATATCGAGGACCAATTATTCGTTTTCCAAATAAGGATATTAATTTCGATTCCATTGAATTGGTGATCATGAATAGCCCTGAAAAATTGTACATCAGAACGAGTGAAATAGCAAAATCTCCCAAAGGAATCATTGCGGAAGCCACCAATAAAATTGCTTTGTGGGAGTTAAATAAGGTCTTACTTGCAAAACGACAAGGGGAAAAAGAACTTCAAAATTACTTGAGTCAGTACATGCGTTTTGAAAATATTTTGTTACCCTTATTGCCACCAGCAGCTTTCAAAGAAACATCGGAAGGTAAAGTTCCACATCCGAAATTAGATCAATTGTTAAATCCAAGTTTGAGTTTTAATGATAAAAAACAACTTCTTTCAACCTTTCATTTTTTGGATTTAACAGATCAAAATTTGACCTACAAAGCCTTCAATGATGCTGTAAATAAGTACGTTGAAATGCGTGCTTTAGAATTTTACCGTCTTTTAGGTGGAGAAGCTTTACAATACAATAATGTACTTGTAGCAGCTGGAGATGGTAGTAGTACCGCAGGTTTATTGGAAGAACGTGAAAAAGACGAAAAAGGACGATGGAACAAAGGTTTACCAAAAGCTGTGGGATTGTTTCCGTATCAAACAGTCATTAAAAAGGGTGATAAAAACGAAAAAGATGCCATAAAACCGCAAAAATTTGCCACTTTGGATTTTTCGACACCAGGAAATAATCGAATGACAACCATTCATGCGGATGTTTGGGGCTACAATGCTGAAAAACAAACGACTGTTGTGATCGAAAAAAATGGATTGTCATATCATTTATTTGGCTCAGGTGAAACACGTTTTTTAGCACCAGATTCTACTTTTTCCTCTGGAGCAACATTTCAAAGTTTAATCAATGACCTTGAATTTAAGCGCATTGCTAAGTTAGATGAAATGATTCACGGTAAAAAAGGATTTGACTATTGGATTGACTACAACATCAAAAAGCGCGATGAGACAGAATTAAAAATTGAGAAGAAAGAAAAAGCATATTCTGACATGGGATATTCACCTATTACAACGTCAGATAAGGCTTCCCGAAAGGTGAAGAAGCATAAAAGAAAGCATTACAAAAAAGGAGGAGGACCTGTAAATTACCAACCAACAACTTCCTCTGGTAAATCAAAAAGAAAAAAAACGCAGCAAGAAATTGTTGATTTGTACAACTTGTATGAGGGCTACAAACGAAAAATTGAAGAATTAAAAATTCAAAAACAAGAAGTAATTGATAAACGCGCTATGTATCAGCAGCGTTTGGATTATTACAAACAATTGATGGGTTACAAGTGGGCAACTTTCACTGAAAAGGACGGTTTGTACACCTTTCAAGATTCTTCCACCTTTGATTTATACACGCAAGAATTCACCTTTCCTCCGACGAAAGAAAAAGAACCATTTGAAGTCCGCTTATTGGCAATTCCAGATGATTGTTTGTCAGAATTAGCAGACGAAGTCATGATGCATGTTAGCGTGATTGATGCAAAACCAAATTTTGATGCCCGCTTACAACTTGAATTACAAGACGTTTTCGCTTCAGATAAATGGGATTTAAATGGTAATTTATTGGGAGAAAAAGACAGTTTGGCTGTTCGACAATTTTTCGAAGCTTTGCAACTAAAAGATAAAAAGTTGGAAATCATTGTTCGTGGTCAAGGTGTTGGAGTTTGGGACGGTGTGCGCACGGTGAAACAACGAGATCCAGAAGCACAAGAATTAAGTTCTTATCCTACATCAAAAATGGACTCTAACTTTGTTCGTTTGAGAAAATCGGAAGTATTCATCAATTTGAGCCGTGATATTTTGATGGAAATAAATTCGTACACAGATCCTGTTTCGAGTAATATTTCAGTATCTAATGAGGAAATTTTGAAAAAAATGACTGATTATAAACTGAGTAAAAATCAGGTATTAAGTGCTTATCGTTCTGCAACGATTTTATTCAAATTAAAGGAAGAATTGAATGTCTTGGCAGGAAAATACTTTAGTAGAGAAGATGCAAAAAATATCATTGACCGATTAAACAAAAAAATTGCATCTACAAAGATTGTAGTTGGTTCAACATCAATTGCCTTGGAGGAGTTTAAGTGAGATTTGGGGAGAATATAACACGACCATTTGCAAATCTGTGGTTTTTTAGCAGTAAATAAACCACTGAGGGAGTAAGAAAAAGAAAGAATGTTATAAAAGCCTTACTTGTCTTTCTATTCTTAGTGGTAAAAGAAAAATAAGCTAGCGAGACTAGTAATTATTAAAAAGAAAGATTTCTTCTTATTTTTGAGGTGGGAAGAAATGTGATGGATTAATATATTTTCAGGAAAAACGAAAATATTGGCAAAATGGATTTTTATTAATAAATTTGTTAAAAAAAACGAAATGGGAGCAATTGTAATACAAGGTGAGAATAGTTTGTTGAAATTATTCATTGCATTAGCCAAAAAAAACTGGAGCAAAGGCCTTTACAATTAGTGATAAAACATTGGAAGATTTAGAAGATTTGGAAGATGTTCGTTTGTTCGATGAAGCAAAAATGATTGATTCGGGAGATCGAATTTTGTTTTCAGACTATTTAGAGAATAGGAAAAAGAAAAATGGCTGACTCCCTCTATAAAATTGTGCTTTCGAGTATAGCCGCAAAGCAACTAGATAAGTTTTCAGATGCTATTGCAAAACCTATATTTGAGGCTATTTTTGATTGGGAAAAAAATCCAAGACCGACCTCGTGCAAAAAACTAAAAGGAAGGGATGGTTATAGAATTCGAGTAGGCATTTACCGAATAATTTATTCAATCATTGATAAAGAATTGCTTGTTGAAATAATACAAATTGGACATAGGAAAGATATTTACAAAAAATAAATCAAGTTCCAATTATTCTAAAGGCGGAATATAGAAAAACAGTTTTTTTTGTAGTGTTTTCAGGAAAATCTTTGATAAACAACTCACTTTTCTTTCTATTCTTAGTGGTAAAAGAAAAAGAAATAACACCACTGAGGCAGTAAGAAAAAGATAGAAAATTAAAGATAGAAAAATATCAAAACCTTACTTTTCTTTCTATTCTTAGTGGTAAAATAAAAAAAAAAATATGGAGGAAATTTACGCTTAATAATAAATAGCACCGCTAAATAATTTTGCATTTTTTAGTGGGTTTTTCAAATATCTTTGTATTTTTAAAAAATATGATTAAAACAATAATTGTTGATGATGAACCTACAGCACAAGAGGTTCTAAGTGAATTAATTGCAAAATACGTTAAGGATAAAATTGAAATAGTTGGAATATGTTCAACTATTGATGAAGCTATTAACATATTATTTAAACACAATGATATTAAATTAGTTTTTTTAGACGTGCAACTTGGTCAAGGACGAACTGGCTTTGAATTGTTTAACTATTTGAATCCTAAGAAACAGACTGTAATTTTTACAACTGCATTTGAAAAACATGCAATTCAAGCCTTAAAATTAAATGCAATTGATTATTTGTTGAAACCAATTCATTTTCCAGACCTAATTTTAGCTGTAAATAAAGCTTTTGAGACCATTAATTCTAAGGTGAATTCAATATATTTAGAAACAATTTACAACGAATTAAAAAACCACAACCAAGATTTAAAATTCAATAAATTAGCAATATTAAAGGGAAATGAATATTCTTTTATTCCTTTTTCTCAAATAAATTATTTAGAAGGTGATGGAAATTACACAAAAATACATACTTTAGACGGTACAAAATACCAAACTCCCAGAACTTTAAATTCTATGCCATTTCGATCAGACATTACTAAGCTAACATTACAAGTTGGACATTTCATATTTTTGTTTTTTAAATTACACAAAATAAAATTATTTTCATACGTTTCAAATTATCAATAATTTGCATACTGCCTGCTTAGTTTGACTGCGAAGTTGAACAGAAGGTAAAATGCACAAATGCATTGAATATATGTTCGGTATTGTATGAATAATTTTGTGAACAAATATCTTAATTATTTCACTTAATTCGTCATGAAAAAAACTAAAAATCGTTAAAAAACACAAATAATCTTTTTTATTTTTATTGAGTGGCTCCGTACAATATTCATATTAATTTTTAGACTGAGAGACTCCAAAAGCTAAATCCTCAAAAATTACATTTTCTCCAATATTTGTAGCTCTAATGCTTCCGTAGTACACAGCAATACAGCTAGTTAAAGCGCTAAAAATTAGGAAATAAAAAAAATGTTTTATCATATATTTTTTTGGGGGATTTTACCACTATTAATCCATCAGCTAATCAGCTAATGAAAGCATCAATTACATTCCCATCACTAACAAATCAATATTTTTGAATTTTAGGTTAAATACTTTTCCCAAAACTTCACTCGTTAAGGTTCCTTTGTACATATAAACACCACTTCTAAAACCTAAATCACTTTTTATTAGTTCTTTGCATCCGCCGTAATCGCCCATTTGTAGTAGGATAGGGGAGAAGATGTTAGATAAAGCGAATGATGCAGTTCGTGAAACTCGTGATGCTATGTTTGGAACACAATAATGAATCACGTCATGTTTCACAAAAGTTGGGTTATTATGATTGGTGATGTGTGAAGTTTCAAAACATCCACCTTGATCTATACTAACATCAACCACAACCGAACCAGATTTCATTTCTTGAATCATTTCTTCTGTTACTACGCATGGAGTTCGACCTAAAGGTGCTCTTAATGCACCAATTACAACATCAGCACGCATAATTGCTTTTGCCAATACTTTTGGTTGGATTACGGATGTATAAACGCGCCTTCCAATATCGTTTTGAAGTCTTCTTAATCGAGATAATGAGCTGTCAAACACTTTTACAGATGCACCTAATCCTAAAGCAGCACGAACAGCATATTCTCCAACTGTTCCAGCGCCAATAATTACCACTTCAGTAGGTTGAATTCCTGCAATTCCACCCAACATAATTCCTTTTCCAGATTGATAAGATGATAATAATTCTCCCGCAATTAGAATAGATGTTGTTCCGGCAATTTCACCCATTGAACGCACAATAGGATAAACTCCAGCATCATCTTGAATGTAATCCCATGCAACGGCAGTTATTTTTTTCTGCATCAATTTTTGCAAAATTACTTTTGGTTGTGCGGATAATTGTAAGGCAGAAATTAATGTTTGTCCACCTGTCATCATCTCGATTTCTTCCTCGGAAGGCGGAGCAACTTTAAAAATAATATCACACTTAAAAATCTCTTTTACATCGTAACAAATCTCTGCTCCAGCTTCGCTGTATTCATTGTCAGAAAAATTTGAATTTACTCCACTTTGAGTTTCAATCATCACTCGGTGACCATTTGAAACTAACAATGATACTGCCTCTGGCACCAAAGCAACTCGCTTTTCTTGAAATGAGGTTTCTTTCGGAATTCCAATGTGTAAACTTCCTTTTTTGCGCTGAATTTCAAGCATTTCCTCTTGAGGCATCAAACTTCCTTCTTTGATAAGTTGCTTTAAAATGTTTGGATCAGTAATCATTTTATGTTATTTTGCGTTCTTATTGCGAAAATAAGCAGATAAAATGAGATTAGCAATAATTTATAAGAATCTTTTCTAGTCAGAATTTTAGTGTTCAACAAAATACCTGTAATAACATCTAATACCTAAAATAATATTTTTTCGGGTTTAATTTTTTTATCAAGTAAATCGTACTTTTTTTAAGAGAAAAATCAACAAAATGTTTTTATGACAGTCGTAATTTCTGGTCTCAATTGAGTAATGTCAAATGTCCTGTAATTTGTCTTGGTAGCTTTTCTCCTAACTCAATAAATTCAATTAACCACAAATAATTGTCAGATTTTGCGATTTTACCGTCATAGGTTCCATCCCAACCAACTAAAGAATCGTAGGACTCGAATAATAATTCCCCCCATCTGTTGTAAATTTTTAGGTGATATGTTTCAAGCTGCACACCTTCTGTTATAATAGGTGAAAAGATATTATTAAATTTATTTCCATCAGGTGTAAATGTATTTGGAACATAATAAATTAAATTCTCTGGAATTTCTATGGTTTGTGTTTCAGTATCTGAGCAGTAACCATTTGAAACAAAAAGTGTAATTACTGGATTTTCTGTTTTATTAAATTCGAAATTTGGTGAATCTAAATTTGAACTGTCAATGTCTGTAAAGTACCAGTTTAATGAAGTATAGTTTAAAGAGTTATTAATAAATTGGACAGGTAATTTGTCGTCAACACTGGAAGTCAAGTTGTAGGTGAAAAAAGCGATTGGTTGAGCCAAAATATGTATGGCATCATCTAATACCATTTCGCTGGTACAATAGCCAACAGCGTTTGCAACTATTGTTAGGTCATAAACACCTGTGCCATTGTAAATATGACTAACAACATTACCACTTTCTTCATTTGAATTATCCCCAAAATCCCAAGTTATGCTTGTATTCGGGACGTTAGATAAAGCTTCAAAATTCACTGAAAATGGAGCGCAAGAAATTGTATCAAATGGTAAAACTGTTATTTGAGGACTTTCCTTTAATGTAACTTGAATCGAATCTCGAAATACGCAATTTGTTGCATTTGTAACCTCACACCAAAATACTCCTGAATCACCAACCGAAATAGATGAAGTATTTTCCGCATTTGACCAGAGAAAGGAGTTCCAAGCACCTGAAGCATTTAGTTGAACGAATTCACCTGGGCAAATTGCTTGATCTAATCCTAAATCTAATCCTGGACTTAAACTAGGATCATTAACGGTAACAAGAACTTGATCAGAATTTATACAAGCGTTTGCGTCTGTGGCAGTTACAGTGTATGTTGTCGTAACTAAGGGAATAAAAGAAATTCCGTCAATTACTCCATCAGACCAAGAATAATTTGTCCCAGTGCCACTTGCGACTAAAGTGACAGAATTCCCCAGACATACATTTAAATCTATAATTGGATTTATTGTAGGTAAAGGATTTACTGTGATAGTAACTTCATCTGTGTTTTGACATGAATTTGCTGTTTCTCCTGTAACTGAATAAGTGCTTGTAGCAGTTGGTGAAAAAGCAACACCGTTTGTTACGCCACCAGTCCATGAATAAGTGCTTCCACCACTTGCCGATAAAATAACTTGTTCACCTGCACAAATGGTTTGGTCTAAACCTGCGTTAATGATAATTGAATTGGTAACTGAGACTGTTACTTGATCCGTTGCGATACAAGAACCTGTTGCGCTAGTGACAGTGTAGGTGCTTGTTGCTGTTGGTGCGAAAGGGATTCCATCTAAAACTCCCTGATCCCATGTTGTAATTGCACCGTTTCCATTAGCGGATAATGTAACTTGTTGCCCTAAGCAAATTGTTTGGTCTAAGCCGGCATTTACTTCAACAAGGGCATTAGACACAACAATGGTATCATAAAAAAAACAAACTGGTCGAAATGTAATATCATCGATTGTAAAATCATTTCCTCCCGCACTTGTATTTTGATTAACGATGCAAATTTCAGCACTCGTAGTAAGATTGGAAAACCAATTTTCTGTAAATTGAGACCAATCGCAACTATTATTAGTAGGTGAAAATACATTTCCAAAATTGACATTATTTATTGAAAACTGAAGTTCCGCAATATCTGTTGTATTGTAAACTGATGAAACTTGAGTTCCAAACTGATAAGTTGTATTCGGAAGAGTGGCCACAGTTTGACACCAAATATTTGTATTTGGAGTGCTCGATCCATTGACAACCATTTGATTTTGTCCAGTTCCAATTGTAAAATCATTACACGGAAAAAAATTATTATGCACGTTATCTGGCGAAGTAGTTATGGCATAAGTGCCTTCATTTGAGAGTTGTCCCCAAACACCTCCAGTTCCAATTTGATATTCGGTTGAAAAATTGGAGTTTCCAGTTTCAAAATCCCCGTTTATTATTTGATTAGAACCTAAATAAGATGCAATAACAGAATACGTTCCTGCCTGAGTAATATTTTTTGTGGCAGTTGTAGTTCCATCATTCCAAAGGTAGCTTTCAAATACTCCTGCATTTAATAACAAAGATTGAGAAGGGCAAAGAGTAGTGTCATTCCCTAAATTGATATTCCCAATGCAAGGTGCTGAGGGTTCAATTTCATCACATATTTCTAAAAGAAAATCGTCAAAAACAGGATCGTTTCCTGGTCCTCCAGGTACATTTGTGAATATTTGAAAAGTGTATGAACTTGAGGTAGGAACAAATGTGATTATTCCTTGATTCCAAGTAGATCCAGAAACAGTAAAGTTCTGTGTTCCAATGATATTACCATTTCCGTCTAAAAGGTTGAAATCTAAATTAATAAATCCTAACCAATCCCAAGCGTCTTTTGTCCAAAAGCTCAAACGATATTCTTCTCCTACAATAAGATTATTGAGAGTTCTACTGTAAATTAATCCCATCTGACCATCCACAATATTCATATACAATGCTGAATTTCCAGAATGTGGGGAAAAATTTTGAGGAGTATCGTGAAATATTATTCCTGGAAGGACGTCAGGGCAGGGGCTGGAATATTCAAAGCCATCAGCAATAACTGTATTCCAATTACACTGACTTCTCAGAGCTTGTAAATTACATATCAATAAAGTAAACAATACACAATTTCTTAATATCATATTTAAAAACTTTTATTGTTGAGATTGCACAAAAATAAGCAATCTCGCAATTATTTTAAGTTAAATCAAAACCTATATTTTTACAAACTTATAACTTTCTTTACCTTCCTTAGTTGAAATATGGATGAAGTATGTGCCAGATGCCAATTGCTCCGTCTTAAGTTCAATTTCTATTGATGAAATAAAATTTTGACTTATTGGTATGGAATTTCCTAAGAGATCAGTAATATACAATTTTTGTAAATTTTCAAAATCTCCATGTATGTTTATTTTGTTTGTCACAGGATTTGGGGCTATCGTAAATTTATTGTTTTTTATTTCTTCTGCACCAAGATTTGCCCTGGTTCCCTGTAGATAAAGTGAAACGGGGAAATTCCCTTCATTGTTTGCAAATACAGCTGCTGGAACATCAATTTTGAATGTATGAGCTCCATTATTTAAAAAGCCCAAGTTAATTTCTCGAATTGGAATTGCTGCACCAGGACACCAGTTGCTAAAAGATTGCCATTGTGCATCTGTTCTTGGGTTCGGGCCATAAATTCCATTTCCTTGTGTATTGTAAACTCGGTATGGTTCACATGAAGGCTCTCCAGGTGTATAAGTCAGCACTAAATTTTGATCAAAGTAAATGTTATGTATCCTTCTAATATATTCTTCTCCACCGCTATTTGCACCATGATTGGATGTTATTAAATACAATTTTGCATCAAAAAGTTATAATACTCCCCATTTTTCGGACAACTGATTAAATTGTAATTTTAACAGTTGAATATGAAAAAAGAAAGAAGAAAATTTAGTGCTGCTTT
>JBIKSI010000169.1:0-6101 GCA_044348665.1 Crocinitomicaceae bacterium | reverse complement strand
CGGAGCAAAAGTGGGTGGGAATTACATCAAATACTTTGCAAAAAAAACCTTTGATTCGAGTGTAAGCAAAGAAAGTTTGCACGAAGACAATGCGCAAGACATCTACAAAACTTTGAGCGAAATGAAAGGAAGTGCGCTCAAAGTAGCCCAAATGATGAGCATGGACGACCAAGTATTGCCTAAGTCGTATCAAGAAAAATTTTCAATGGCTCAATACAATGCCCCAGCCTTGTCTTTTCCTTTAATTCTCAAAACTTTTCAGCAATCTTTAGGTAAAAAGCCACTTGATATTTTTGATGATTTTTCAAAAAATGCGATTCATGCGGCGAGTATTGGTCAGGTGCATAAAGCTCGAAAAGGGGAACATGAATATGCGGTAAAAATTCAATATCCAGGAGTTGCAAATTCCATCAGTTCGGACTTGAAACTAATTAAACCTTTTGCTTCTCAGTTACTTAAAATGAAATCTTCTGACATGAACATGTACTTGGAAGAATTAGAATCAAAACTGATTGAGGAAACGAATTATAACTTAGAATTAGAGCGATCAAATTACATTTCTAAAGCCTGTGCTCAGATTTCAGGATTAAAATTTTCAAATTATTATCCTGAATTTTCTAGTAATCGTATTTTAACAATGGATTGGTTGGAAGGTAAAATGTTTCCCGATTTTATCAAAACAAATCCCAGTCAAGAAGTTCGAAACAAAATAGGGCAATCCATGTGGGATTTTTATTTGTATCAAATGAAAGTTTTAAGAATGGTACATGCCGATCCACATCCTGGAAATTTTATCGTGAATGATCAAAATGAACTATGTCCGCTTGATTTTGGTTGCGTCAAGGAAATTCCTGCAGATTTTTTCGACAATTATTTTCAATTACTAAAAGCAGACGTTTTTAACGATGAAATCAAACTTTATGATTTATATGAGAACTTAGATTTTTTTAAAAAAGAAGATACCGAAGCACAAAAAGAAATGCTAAAAGGACTTTACAAAGAAATGATTTCTCTTCTTGCAAAACCTTTTCATACAGCAAGTTTTGATTTTGGTGATGATACTTTTTTCAAACAGATTTATGAGTTTGGCGAATCCATTTCAAAAAACAAAGAAATTCGTTCCATCAATGCCGCAAGAAGTTCAAAACATGCGATTTACATCATGCGAACTTTCTTTGGTTTGTATTCCTTGTTGAATCAATTGAAAGCGAAGGTTGAATTGAATTACACCTTGGATTAAAAAAAAACGTGCATCGAATTGACACACGTTTTAAAGTTAATTTTTTAAAATTTTTACCCATTAATGGTGTAAGTTGTTCCATTAATCGTCACTGTGAATGTATTATCGCAAGTTCCTGGTCCATAATTTATGGTTCTGAGAGCTTTGCCAGTTGGTGTAAATTCTAACACACCGCTCATGATGTATGCACAGCCTATTCTTACATGTAATGGTGTTGTTATCGTTGCTGAATAACCATTTCCATTAGTAGAAGATGCATTTGCCGTTCCAGAAATATCAAATTCATCATCACTGAAATTTAATAGGGTAGTGTAACCGTGTGTCCAAGTTCTTACTCGTGTGCTTGAGTAGGTGAAAACATCTCCATCCGTCATGCTTACTGTTCCATTTACTGAAATATTGAAGTATGGCTGACCACTTGCGTTTGTACCCATGTTTGTAACAGTTTTTGTACCTGCAATTTTATTATCATTTACATAATAATCAACTGGAGTATGCGTGATAACCGTTCCTGAATCTCTATATTTACCAGTAAATGTGGTTACAATTTTTCCTCGTCGTTGTTTGCCATCGTTGCAATCACAATTTGATGATCCCCAATCAATAGTGACGGATTTTGTCGAATTTAAGGTGTCGATTGTCAAAATGACATTACACGGAACTTTATCAACGAAATTTGCTTGATCTTTTGAAGCATAAATTACAGTCACCTTTGGGAAATTGTAAAAATCCAAGTCACCATTAATCGCTTGGTCAGACATGTTTGTCATTTCATCAAAGCTACTTTCTATAAAAGCATTACTTTTTGGAGCACTGCTGTTATCGTATTCTTTCTTTTCATTTTTCAAACACGAATTCATTGCTACCAATCCTAGAATAGCAGCAAACAAAATGATTGATTTTTTCATAGTATTAAATTTTATTGGTTATTTTAACTCAGACAAATATAATTGAAAAAGGTTTAATATGAAAATATAAACTTTTAAAAAATAAAATAAACTCGTATTTTTGTATTCTTGAATTACGTTGTTGTAGATATCGAAACCACTGGTGGCAGTCCAAAGTCGAGTAAGATTACGGAGATTGCTATGTACAAAACGAATGGTGCAGAAATCATAGATGAGTACGTTACCTTGATTGATCCTGAAATGCCAATTCCTGATTTTATTGTCCGATTGACAGGGATTTCAGACAAAATGGTTGAAAATGCACCCAAGTTTTATGAGGTGGCAAAGAACATTTTAGAATTCGCTCAAGATTGCATTTTCGTTGCCCACAATGTAAGTTTTGATTACAATGTAATTCGCCATGAGTTTAAAAGTCTAGGTTTCGATTTCAGAATGCCGCATCTATGCACTGTGAGAGCTTCAAGGTTTATTTTGCCAGGTTTCGAATCCTATAGTTTAGGCAAATTGGCAAAGAATTTAAACATCGAAATCAATGGTAGACACAGAGCTGGAGGTGACGCTTTGGCTACTTGTTTGATTTTTAACATGTTGTTTGAGAAAAGTGTCAAAAATCTTGAAAAATTTATTCAACAAGACATCAATCCAAAAATTTTACATCCAAATTTGGATTTAGAACAATTGGAAGAAATTCCCAATAAAGGCGGAGTTTATAAATTTTATAACGACACAAATCAGCTGATTTACATCGGAAAAAGTAAACACATTCGCAAACGAATTGATCAACATCTCAAAAACACAAAAACCCTAAAGGGAATCGAAATGCAAGCGGAAATTCATCGCATTGAATTCGAATTAACTGGTTCTGAATTGATTGCATTGCTTGTTGAGTCGCAATTAATTAAAAAACATAAGCCGATTTATAACCGCAGATTACGTAAAGAATTGTTCCCTTATGGTTTGTTTTTTTACATAAATGAATTGGGATATAAGCATTTTTACATCGATAAAATTGCAAAAAAATCTGAAATTGCTTTAGCGACATTTTCAAGTAAAATTGAAGCAACAAATTATTTAACAGAAGCTTGTAAACGTTATTCTTTGTGCCAAAAATATTGCAATTTGTATCAAACCAAAACTTCCTGTTTTTCTTATCAAGTCAAACAATGTTTTGGCGCTTGTGTTGAAAAAGAAAGTGCAGAAAATTACAACAAACGTGTTGATTTATTGATTGAAAAGTTAAATTTTGAACATGAGAATTTTTTCATTTTAGAAAACGGAATTCAACGTAACGAAAAAATTGCAATCTTAATTCAAAATGGAAGTTTTAGAGGATTTGGCAAGATTCCATACTATGCACTAAAAGGTTCCAAAGAATTGTGGCTAAATTTCATAGAGACTTACACAGAAGATAAGGACTCAAAAACAATAATTCAGAATTATTTGAGACAAAATAGTGATTTAAAAATTCATTTGTTTTAAACAAAGAGCTAATTATTACACAAGCGGTAAAGTTTGTGTATAAAAAATAACTAATTTTAGCCCGATTTAAAAATTATAACAATGAAATTAAAATTTTTCGCACTATTATTAGTGATGATTTCAACGACTGTTGCAAAGGCAGACGAAGGAATGTGGTTACCATTCATGTTAGGTAGAAACTACGAGGACATGAAAAAACACGGTTTAAAGTTAACCCAAGAACAACTTTATTCCATTAACAAATCTTCTTTAAAAGATGCAGTGATATCTTTTGGTGGATTTTGTACAGGTGAAATTATTTCTAAAAAAGGACTTATTTTAACAAATCACCACTGTGGTTACGATGCAATTGCTGATGCTTCAACTCCAGAGAAAAATTATTTGGACAATGGTTTTTGGGCGAAAAGTACCGCTGAAGAAATTCCAGTTCAAGGTTTAACAGCAACCTTTATTATCCGAATTGAGGATGTAACAGCTGCGATTTCTAAAGAATTGAAAGCTTCGATGACAACGGAAGAAAGAAATGCAAAAATCAAAGAATTGGCTGCTGTTTTAGAAAAAGATGCTGTTGTTGGTACACATTATGAGGCGTTTGTTCGTGATTTTTACGATGGAAATGAGTTTTACTTATTTGTAAAAGAAACTTTTAACGATGTTCGTTTGGTTGGAACACCTCCACAATCTGCTGGAAAATTCGGTGGAGATACAGATAACTGGATGTGGCCACGTCATACTGCTGATTTTTCTATGTTCCGCGTTTATGCTGGAGCAGACAACAAACCTGCTGCTTTTAGTGATGCAAATCAACCATTAGTGCCAAGACACAGTTTGCCAATATCTTTAACAGGAGTTGCAAAAGATGATTACGCAATGATAATGGGTTTCCCAGGAAGAACAAACAGATTTTTAACTTCTTATGGTGTTGAGCAAGCAGTTTCTTTGGAGCAACCAAAAATTGTTGATGTTCGTGCTAAGAAATTAGAAATCATGAAAAAATACATGGACAAAGATGTTGCAGTTCGATTGAAATATTCTTCTAAATATGCACAAGTTGCAAATTATTGGAAATATTTTATTGGTCAATCAGAGCAATTGAAAAACAACAAAGTTGCTGATAAAAAACGTTTGATTGAAAATGAATTTTTGAATTATGCGAAAGGAAAATCAGAATACGACAATATTTTAACAGACATTGACAACGCATTTAAAACTACAAATAGTATTATTTATTTGCGTGTTTATCAAAGTGAATTTGTAAGACAAGTTGATATCAATTCAATGGTTTATACTTTTAAAGCAATGATTGATGCTTCCAAAAAAGGAAACAAAGAACGTGCTGAAATGATTAAAGGTGCAGGTTTGGAGCAAGCGAAGGCATTTTTTGCAGAGAAAAGCATGGACATCGAGTTGGAAACCTTAGAAGAAGTTCTTAAAATGTACTTAAGTGATGTGAGTGAAGAACAACGTTTTGGTATTGCTAAAGGATTAAACGAGAAAAGTTTAGCTTCATTTATGGCACGTGTGAAAGCATATTCTATTTTTACAAACAAGGAAAGATTTGATGCTTTTGCAGCGGATTTCAAAGAAGAAACCTTGACAAACGATCCATTATTTGTATTGATTAAAGACTTAGATCAAGCGTATCAAAATGCAATGGCTGATGCGAAAGTGAAAGAAGCAAATGAGAAATTGACTCGTGCAAATCGTTTGTTTGTAAAAGCTGTTCGCGAAATGCAACCAAAGAAAACATTTTATCCAAATGCAAACTCAACAATGCGTTTGACATACGGAAATGTATTGCCTTACACAACAAATGAAGGAAAATACATGGATTTTGTAACTGATTTTGATGGAGTTTTGGCAAAAGAAGATCCAAATAATCCTGAATTTAACGTAGATCCTCGAATGAAAGAAGTTGCATTGAAAAAAGATTACGGTCAATATGCAGACAAAAAAACAGGTAAATTGCCAGTTAACTTCTTGTCAAACAATGACATCACAGGTGGAAACTCTGGCTCTCCAGTAATCAACGGAAAAGGTCAATTGATTGGAACTGCTTTTGACGGAAACTGGGAAGCAATGTCTGGAGATATTTTCTTCGAACCAAATTTACAACGTACCATCAATTTAGATATCCGTTATACTTTATGGATTATCGACAAATGTTATGGTGCTACAAACTTGATTTCAGAAATGGAATTGGTTAAGTAGTCGGAGACATTAGATAAAAGACAATAGATATTAGACTGAGCCACTCGTAAAAGGGTGGCTTTTTTGTTTGAGTTCTTTTGTTTTTGCCGCTTTTTTTTAGAACTTTACAAAATATTCAAAAAAATAATTTTTTCCGTAATAATTAGGGTCTGCTGAAAAAGTCAGACCCTAATTTGAACTAGATTTGAGTATTTCCTATTAGAAAAATAATTTTGGTGAATACTCAAAATTTTTGAAAGGATAATTTTTAGGCAATACTGTAC
>JBIKSI010000168.1:0-6130 GCA_044348665.1 Crocinitomicaceae bacterium | reverse complement strand
CCGTTGGGTCTAACTCGTCGCTGTATCTTTTTTGCATGACTTGTTGTTGTTTTGTGAATTAAATTTTGTCAAATACGTATAAAAATTGTATTATTGGTAGATAAACAAATGAAGCGAACATTAGTTTTTTTGCATCCTTATCTTCGCAGCTAATGAATAACTTATAAGCGTAATAAAAAAACCAGGTACTTACAATTGTACCAATGATTAAGGTGGTGATACCTGTCCAATCTAAAACCCAAGGAATCAAACTAATTGGTATTAATAAAAAGGAATAAACTATAATTTGAAAAGCAGAACCTTTTCCTTTTCCATCCTTAGAAGGTAATAAAGAAAATCCACCAGCTTTGTAATCATCATATACTACCCAAGCAATTGCCCAAAAATGAGGAAATTGCCAAATAAATTGTACAAAAAATAAAACTCCAGGCATCAAACCAAATTCATTGGTGTGTGCAATTGCTCCTAACATGGGAGGCATAGCTCCTGGGAAAGCTCCCACAAAAACCGCCCACGGTGTAACTCTTTTCAACGGAGTATAAATAAAAACGTACAAAATATAGGAGAGCAAACCTAAAAGTGCTGTGGTAAGATTTAATTGTAATAGTAGAAATAATCCTAAGGCTAAAAAAACGAGAACTGCAATGTAGCTTTCTTTCAAGGACATATTGTTTTGTGGAAGTGGTCTAGATTGCGTTCGTTTCATCAGTTTGTCTAAATCTTTTTCCCAAATTTGATTTGAACCATTAGACGCGGCTGTAACCAACATGCCACCAATCAGTAAATAGGTGATTTCTATCAAATCTTTTCCGCCAGCAAATAAATAACCGCTCAATGCTGATACAACAACTAGAAATGAAAGTCTAAATTTTGTAAAAGAAACGTAAGCTTTGAACTTGGAAGTATTATTATTTGAGACTTTTTCCACAGATTTTTTTTGCAAATGTATTAATTTATCTTGTTATAAATTTTAAACAAGATGGAATAAAAATAAAAAACTGTTCTAATTTCCTAGAACAGTTAATTAATTATGTTTGTTTTAAGCTTCGTCCTCCTCATCGTCGCCATCATCATCGTCAGCAACATCGTAATCATCGTCTTCATCATCAGCAAATTCATCTTCCTCTTCTCCTTTGACATCAGCAACTTTTGGCAAATCATCTTCAAAATCGTCATCTTCGTCATCTACACTTTTCGCTTTCATAGTTGGTTTTGGAATTTTAACGAGGTAAATAATTTCCTCGGTTTCCCATAGCAAAGCATCCAAGGTTTCACCTGTTGGAGTTTTAATTTGGGTCATTCCACTACTAAATCCATCTGGAAATGCAAGTAAAAGTTGTTTCTTTTGATCGATGTTTAACTTTTCGTAACTTACAATAGCACGTTTTTTAGTCATATTTAATTATATTTCTAATTTATAAATTCTATTTATTGGTACAACAACGTTTTGTTTTAACACGATAGCTGTGTCTGTAACAGCCCAAATTGTTGTATCCACTCGTTTTTTTCCTTGATCATCAGCGAAAAAAATTTTCACTTTTTGGTGCTCTAAATTACCTAAAGAAATCGCACGTTCAACGGAAATTTTTCTTTCAATAATTTCGCTTTCTTTTTTTAAAATGTCATCTGCTGGAAAGTGCAATGTTGAAATGTTTTCTTTTTCTATAAGTATGTATTCTGTTTCACCCATGTTTGAAATTTATGGCAAAAATATATTAAAAGATGAAACTCCAAAAATAAAAAGTGAAAAATTTCAAAAATAATGGAAAAAAAAAGACTTCTTTCAAAAAAAGAAGTCTAATTCAGTAATATTTCGTTAGGAAGTAAAAAAATAATCAGCCTAGTGTTTCTTTGTGCTACAACGTAAAAACTAAAACTAAAACTTCTTAAATCAAACTAAAACTATGTAATATAAAATTACAACTTTACGCTGAAAAGAAAAACTAAGCTGATTAATTCCTTGTTAATCATAAATCAAATCTAGAACAATAATTTAATATGTAATTCGGAAATGAACATTTATCTATTATTAATGAACATTCAGCTACAATTGATTACTATTTGAAAACTAAAAGTGTGATTTTAGAGAACTATGCTTCGTTTTTACAATGTAATGGCAAGTGAAAAAATGGAGACTTTCATTTCTGGAAATTGTTCCTGAATTAATTTCACACAAGATTCTAAGGTTGAACCTGTAGTCACAACATCGTCAATCAATGCGATATGTTTGTAACTGTTTGGGTTTGGATTCACGTGAAATGCCTCCACAATATTATCCCAGCGTTTAAATCGACCTTGTTTGGTTTGACTTTCAGAATGAACAATTCTACTTAGAAAATTCGTGTCTGAAGGTATTTCCAAACCCTCTGATAGCCCGTTTGCTATAAGTTCACTTTGATTGTATCCACGAATGTATAATTTCTTGTTATGAAGTGGAATTGGAATCAAGGCATCAACTGTTTCAAATAAACTGGGATTGGATTTTAATCTCTCAGCCATCAATAATCCCATTTTTTTTGCAAAATCCTGTTTTCCTTTGTATTTAATTTGATGCAGAATTTTCTGACTAATTTTATCTTTCTCAAAATAAAACAAGGAAAAGGTACTTTCTAATTTTATTCTACCCCAAAATAGTTTATTCAAATTCGTTTCAACTTGATAATTTTCGAAAGATGTGTACTTAACTTCATTTAAACAAATTGTACAAATTTCATCTTCAAATTTTGAAAGTTCATTTTCGCAATTTAGACACAAATTTGGATAGATTAAATGAAGAATGTTCTCTTTCCATTCAACGAAGTTTTTAAGTCCAAAATCTATTAACTTTTGCATTCAGTGTGTTATGTGTTTAATAAACATTTTGATGTTTAAAAGTAAGCATTTTTTTTCAATATTAATTTCCAAATATGTGGTAAATTTATACAAAATTATAGGAAAATACTTTATTATCAAACATTTGACAAATAAACACTAAACATCGACAAAAAAATATTTTAGAATTGTGAATATCTTTTTTTTTGTGTTAATAATCTTGTTAGGGGTTGATATAAAAGCAATTCACAATTTTAATGTTAATAAAGCAATTTTTTGTTCATTTCTTTTAATTGCTTTTAGACTAAAAAATGACAAATTTTGTACTCCTCAAACTGAAGTAGCAAATTGCTTCAAACTGATAAAAAAACTCTAAGTTGAGGACACAAAAAAATTAAACAGAATAAAAAACACAAAGCAATAATTTTTGTTTTGATTGAAATAATTTTGAATAGTAATTTAGAAAATAAAATGGCAAATTTTGAACCAATATTAGAACCCAATAACAACCGATTTGTGTTGTTTCCAATTCAACATGATGATATTTGGAGTTTTTACAAAAGAGCTCAAGCAAGTAACTGGACTGCTGAAGAAATGGATTTGGGTGTTGATATTTTTGACTGGGAAAACAAGTTAAATGACAATGAGCGCCATTTTATCAAACATATTTTGGCCTTTTTTGCTGCTTCAGATGGAATTGTAAATGAAAATTTAGCTGAAAACTTTTTGTCAGAAGTTCAATATACTGAGGCAAAATTTTTCTACGGATTTCAAGTTGCAATTGAAAATGTGCACTCTGAAACCTATTCTTTGTTAATCGATACTTATATCAAAGATACTGCTGAAAAAAACCATTTATTTAATGCAATCGATACTCTAGATTGTGTTAAGAAAAAAGCAGAATGGGCTTTGAGATGGATTGACAAAGGTTCTTTTGCTGAAAGATTAGTTGCTTTCGCTGCTGTAGAAGGAATTTTCTTTTCTGGTTCTTTTTGTTCCATTTTTTGGTTGAAAAAAAGAGGATTAATGCCAGGATTGGCGTTTTCAAACGAATTAATCTCTCGTGACGAAGGTTTGCATTGTGATTTTGCGTGTTTATTGTACAACAATCACGTTGTAAATAAATTATCAAAGGAAGATGTACGCAAAATAATCACTGATGCAGTTGAAATCGAAAAAGAGTTTGTTACAGACGCTTTACCAGTGAAATTGATTGGAATGAATAGTGATTTGATGTCTCAATACATTGAGTTTGTTGCTGATCGGTTGTTAAAAGAACTAGGAAATGAAAAAGTGTACAATGCAACAAATCCATTTGATTTCATGGATATGATTTCCATTCAGGGAAAAACAAATTTCTTTGAAAAAAGAGTTGGTGAATATCAAAAAGCAGGAGTTTTAGAAGGAAATAACAATCAAAGTTTTACGGTTGACGAAGATTTCTAACAAATAAAGGATAACTAGAGGTTGAGACAAATCAACCTTTCAAAATAAATTAATTAAATACTTAAAACAAAGGAGGAAAATGTACGTAGTAAAAAGAGATGGAAGAAAAGAGGCTGTTAAATTTGATAAAATAACTGCCAGAATTGTAAAAATGTGTTATGGTTTGGATCCTTTGGTTTCACCAGAAGCAGTTGCAATGAAAGTGATTGAAGGAATTTATGATGGTGTAACAACAAGTGATTTGGATAATTTGGCAGCGGAAACAGCAGCAGCAAAAACAATTGATCATCCTGATTATGCTTTATTAGCATCAAGAATTGCAGTTTCAAATTTACACAAAGACACAAAGAAATCGTTTTCTGAGGTAATGGAGGATTTATATACGTACGTAGATCCAAAAACAAATCAAAATGCGTCTCTTTTAGCTGATGATGTTTATGAGATAATTCAAAATAATAAAGAAACTTTAGATTCAAGCATTATTTACGATCGTGATTTCCGTTACGATTACTTTGGATTCAAAACTTTGTCTCGTTCTTATTTATTGAAATTAAATGGCCACATTGCTGAGCGTCCACAGCAAATGTTGATGCGTGTAGCAGTTGGAATTCATAAAAATGATATAGCTTCAGTTATCAAAACGTATAACTTGATGTCTGAAGGTTGGTTTACACATGCAACTCCAACTTTATTTAATGCTGGTACACCAAAACCACAAATGTCTTCTTGTTTCTTATTGACAATGAAAGAAGATTCAATTGCTGGAATTTACAATACCTTAACTTCATGTGCACAAATTTCGCAATCAGCTGGTGGAATTGGATTGGCTTTGCATGATATTCGCGCAAAAGGTTCTTATATCAAAGGAACAAATGGTACATCAAACGGAATTGTTCCAATGTTACGTGTATTTAATGACACAGCTCGTTATGTGGATCAAGGTGGTGGAAAACGTAAGGGTTCTTTCGCAATGTACATTGAACCTTGGCATGCAGATATTTTTGATTTCTTGGATTTAAAGAAAAATCACGGAAAAGAAGAGCAAAGAGCAAGAGATTTATTTTACGCACTTTGGATTCCAGATTTATTTATGAAACGTGTTGAGGCAAACGGTGATTGGACATTGATGTGTCCTCACGAGTGTCCAGGACTTTCTGAAACTCACAGTGAGGCTTTTGAGGCTTTGTATTTGAAATACGAAGCTGAAGGAAAAGGAAGAAAAACAATTAAAGCGCAAGATTTGTGGTTCAAAATTTTGGAATCTCAAATTGAAACTGGAACGCCTTACATGTTGTACAAAGATGCTGCAAACGGAAAATCGAATCAGCAAAATTTAGGTACAATCAAGTCTTCTAACTTATGTACTGAAATTATTGAATATACTGCTCCAGACGAAATTGCTGTTTGTAATTTAGCTTCTTTGGCTTTACCAAAATATGTAACTGAAGATGGAGGATTTGATCACAATAAATTGTTTGAGGTAACTTACCAAGCTACCATCAACTTAAATAGAATCATCGACGGGAATTATTACCCTGTGGAAGAAGCGCGTAACTCAAACATGCGTCACCGTCCAATTGGTTTAGGTGTTCAAGGTTTAGCAGATGCTTTCATCATGATGGGTTTCCCATTTGAATCAGAAGAAGCACGTAAATTAAACAGCGAAATTTTCGAAACAATTTATTATGCTGCGATGACTGCATCTAAAGATTTAGCGAAAGTTGAAGGAGCTTACGAAACAATTGCTGGTTCTCCAGTTTCAAAAGGAATTTTCCAATTTGACATGTGGGGAGTAACTCCAAGTTCTCGTTGGGAATGGGATGTGTTGAAAGAAGAAGTGAAAGAATTTGGAGTACGTAACTCTTTATTGTTA
>JBIKSI010000057.1:0-20104 GCA_044348665.1 Crocinitomicaceae bacterium | reverse complement strand
CTAATTGCGTATAGCTTTTTTCCTAAAAAACCAGCTATCAAATATGATGTAGATTTATCTTTACAATTGGCACTTTATTAATCGAACTGAGGTTATTATTTATTAAATCCTTCTCAATGAGTAATCTAAAAATGAACACTTTATCAAATATCGATTTATTAAGTTAACTAAACCGATTTCAATTTATCAAATATGCATTTTTAATTAAAGATGAAAAAAGTATCAAAAAAAAGTAGCTTGATTGCCGAAAAAAAAATACATTTGTTCAAAATTAACCTATGCACATTCGATTATTTCTTGTATTTATTTTAGCAAGTTTTTTAAACCTGAATAGTCAAATAGTCTATGTTTCTAGTTCTATGGGATTTTCTAGGTCAAAAGAATTTCTGAAATTAAATGATTATACTGTCTTAGTTGGAGATAAAAAATTGCAAGACTACGAGCTTTTAAATTACACTAAAACAAGTCTTTATTTATTGAATTTCAACTTAAAACTTGGATTTGACTTATTCAAAAAAAATGAAAAACTGAAAAAATTCCACCCTATTTATGAAGTTGCTTATTCATTTATTCCTGCTACACTCAAAGGTGAATTTCGACATGATGAAGTAATTACAAGCTCCTACTTCCCTTCCAGTCAAACAAATATGTCCTATCAATATGGTCTAATGATTAGAGATGAGGCACATGCGATTTTAAATTATTATCAAATGTTCATAGAAAACGGGATTTCATTCAAATTAAGACCAGAAAAGCGCATTTCTTTTGATTATGGTGCACAATTTTTGATTGGAAATACCAAAATGAAAGGGTCCTACGTTTTTCATGAAATGGATTCAATTGCATACAAGAAATTTGATATCGGAGGCACAAGCTATTACGAAAAGAAAATCATAGGCTCATACTATGAAAACCCCGATTATTACCCGATTGAAATATCAAATCTTAGCTTTGGCTTTTCTTTTCCTGTCGGAATTGACTTTAGATTAGGGAAAAACCCTCAGAAATTGGGCCGCTTTCATCTCTTATTTTTCGTAAAACCCACTTTTGTTTTGGCAAGGTTAAAAGATATACAGAAGTTTAAGTATTCTTATATTAGCAATTTTTCACTCGTATCATTAAAAATCGATATGAAAACCAATAAAATAAATGAAAATTAAAAAATTATACATTCTTGTGAGTTTACTATTGTTATCTTGCATCAAAAAAGAAGAAATTAATTCTAATACTAACAAAATTAATAATTTCACTTTATTTAGCCCTCTTCAAAATAGTCAAATTGCCTTTCAAGACACCGTTTTTGTTTTGGGTAATTATTTTTTAAAAAATGATAAAAAAAATTCGGTAATTAGCTATTCCGTAGATATTCAAAATTTGAGTCAAAACTATTACATTTCAAGAGATACATTAAATATTAGAGGAGAAGAATTAGCTTATTTTTACACCTTGAAAAACGAATTCGCTGATACGACTGAAATATCGATTGAAGTTTATCAAAATCCCTCTTATGGAAACGAAAAGGGCACTGTAGCCGTGCATAAAATAACCTACCTACCAAATTAATTCCTTACTTTCCGCTGAATCATATATACGGCTGCAATGCCCAAAACTCCTCCAATTAAAGTATGAAACTCTAATTCCTCATCCAATAAAATAAACGAAGAAACTGCCGCTGAAAATGGAACTAAAAAGATAAAACTACTTGCTTTGGCTGATCCTAATTTTGATGTAGCATAAAAATAAATAGTTGTTGCTAAACTAGTTACAATCGCTCCACCAAAAAACACATTTCCCCAAAACCTTAGTTCTCTTATTTCGAATGTTGCCTTTAAACTTGAGAAATCTAAAAAAGGAAACAGGGATAAAAATGTGACCAAATACATCCATAAACTAAACGAAAATGGCGAACCATATACACTTGATTTTGCGGTGAAGCGACTCATAATTGACCACAATAAAGCAGATGCCAAAAAATAGAGGTTTCCACTATTAAAAAGCAAGTCAAAACTACCCCAAATTTTCAACAAAACACAACCAGCAATCAAACCTAAAACTAAACCGATCGTTTCGTTAATGTTCGGTTTTTTTCTTGCAATTAGCATGCTCAAAAAATACGCCATGAGTGGATTTAAAGTTGTCACTAACACTCCTCCAGCACCTGCTGTACCTTTTTTTAAACCTAAAAACATCATGTAGCTATAAATTGCTAGTAAAAACCCTGAAATTAAGACAAAGGGAATACCTTTTTTCTTTATTTTAAGCGGGATTTTTAAGAATAATAAAATTGGAATCAAAGTCAAAAAAACAATCGAATAGCGATAAGCTGTCAGCACAATTGGATCACTGTAAGCAGAAACAACTTTTACAGAAGGCCATGATAATCCCCAAAAAACCATGGAGATGAGCATTGCTAATAATAATGTTTGTTGGTTTTTCAAGAAGTTTTTAATTGCAAATTTAGTTCTTTTTAATTACTAAAATTGCATAAATTTCACATTATTTTGTGCAAATGTATAAGTCGAGTTGTATATTTACATAAAAAGTGTGTTCTACTTTATATTATTAGACTTTCAACTATTTAAATGGACTTATTCTAAAATCAATTTTCTCTAACTAATGATTCTACGATACTTTTAATAGATTTTACATCTTTCACATATTCAATGGAAGGACCAGCACACCAAACGGTTTGATACGTTTGACCAAATGCTGCTTTTTGTAAACTTTTCATTCCTCTCAAAAACGTGAAAGCTTTCAGCCATTTTTTGATCCTTTTGTTTTTATTTAAAAACTTTTCTAACCAAGATTGTTCAGTTCCAATCTCTTGCACATAAGGTGTATTAATCACAGTGCATGGGGTTCCAGAAAGTTTGGTCGTCATCACAATATCTTTTGCACCATAAGAAATACATGCATTTTTATAATCAAGAGATACAGGACATTCTTCCGAAGCAATAAAAATTGAACCAATGGAAACACCAGCAATACCCAAATCCATACGTTCTTGAAAGGTGGAATGATTGCCAATTCCTCCTGCAGAAATTATTGGTAAAGAACAATTTGACTTTAAGTCTGAAATTAATTGCTTGAAACTTAGATTCCCCGCGTGCCCGCCTGCCTCTTTACTCACAGCAATTAATCCGTCGGCACCCAATTTCTCCACCTTTTTTGCGTATTTTACTTCAGTAACATCACAAAAAACTAAAATTCCATTTTCATGTGCATTTTTAATTGTTTCTTCTGGGGAACCTAAAGAAGTAATAATAAAAGCAATTTTTTCTTCACAGCAAATCTGCAACTGCTCTTGCAATCTAAAATTGGACTTATTTACAATTAAATTGATCCCAAATGGCTTGTTTGAATGTGCTTTAATTTCTCGAATTGCCTTTCTCAAATCTTCATTTGAACGGTAGTTTAATGCAGGAATTGCAGCCGTAACACCTGAATCTAAAGCGGCAATGGTCATTTTTACATCTGAAATCAAAAACATGGGAGCCAATATTATTGGATGCTCAATTCCTAAAATTTGACCAAGATTCTTCATACCTACAAAAGTAGCTTTTTTGGGACAAATAGCTTCATTATTTTCAGTTTTTCTCAAACAAAATCAAATACTTTTTGTTAAAACATTGAATAAAACGCAAAACTTCACTACTTTTGCACTCAATTTTTAGAAAAAATGATTGAAACAGATATTATAATTATTGGAGCAGGTCCAGTTGGGCTTTTTGCAGTTTTCGAAGCAGGTTTATTGAAATTGAAATGTCATTTAATTGACTCTCTTCCTCAAGCGGGTGGCCAATGTTCTGAGATTTACCCTAAAAAACCTATTTATGATATCCCAGGTTTTCCATCAGTATTAGCTGGAGAATTAGTTGATAATTTAATGGAGCAAGCTGCACCTTTCAAACCAGGATTTACGCTTGGTGAAGCAGCTACGGACATAGAAAAATTAGAAGACGGATCATTCATAGTAACTACCATCAAAGGAACAAAACACCACGCTCCAATTGTCATGATTGCAGGTGGATTAGGTGTTTTTGAACCAAGAAAACCACCTATTTCAAACATTGTAGATTTTGAAGATAAAGGAGTAGAATACATAATCAAAGATCCAGAATTTTACCGTGGAAAAAAATGTGTAATCGCTGGTGGTGGTGACTCAGCTTTAGATTGGTCAATCTTTCTTGCAGAGAAAAAAATCGCGACCGAAGTAGTTCTTGTGCACAGAAGTAGTTCTTTTAGAGGACATTTAGATTCTGTTCAAAAAGTAATCGATTTAGCTGATAAAGGAGTTATTAAGTTAATAACTGAATCTGAAGTAGTTGGTTTGGATGGAAATAATAAAATTGAAAAGGTGATTATTCAGCACCAAACTCAAGGAGAAATTATTGTTGAAACTGATCATTTTATTCCACTTTTTGGTTTGAAACCAAGTTTGGGGCCAATCGCAAATTGGGGCTTGGAAATTGAAAAAAATGCAATTAAAGTAAATACAATTGATTATTCGACAAATATTCCAGGGATTTATGCCATTGGAGATGTAAATACCTATGAAGGCAAATTGAAGTTAATTCTTTGTGGCTTCCATGAAGGAACGATTGCTTTACAGTCTGCATTTGCAAGAATTCACCCAGATAAGAAAAACGTATTAAAGTATACAACCGTAAACGGAGTGCAAGGTTTTTAAAAAAAATGCACTTTTATTTTGTTTTTTCAGATATTAGTTTAATTTTGTAGTAAATTAAATTGAAAAATATGAAAAAAATATTTATTTTAATAAGTTTAACTGTTTTATCTTTTGTTGGAAATTCGCAAGTTTTGGGACTTTATGAATTTACTGGGGCACAACAATGTCCTGTTGAAAATCCTAATGTAACAACTCAACCAATTGGAGCAACATTTTCAGCATTTTCCTCTGCAGGTGTTGTTTGTGCACCAACATCCAACGTTTTTAATTCACAGGGTTGGTCTACAGAATTCACAGATACAAGTTACTATGAATTTTCTGTAAATGCTGATTTAGGAAAAGTACTAAATCTTGATTCAATTATATTTTCTACAAGAATAAGTAATTCTGAATTTTCAGTTCCAACTTGGCATTTGAGGTCAAATATTGATAATTTTACCACTGATATCACAACAGGGTTCAGTACTTCGACACTAGATACCGTTCGTTACAAGTTTAGTTCTACTTTTTCTGATCTAACCTCTGTTACATTCAGGTTATATGTTTCAGGGGTTGATACAGATCAAAGAGCTTTTAGAGTGGACAATGTTTCATTAAAAGGTGAAATTGTAAATGAATCAACATCATCAATTAGTGAGGATAAGTTTAACTCTTTAAGTATTTATCCCAATCCTGGAAAAGAATCATTGAGTTTAATTTTAAATGAAAATGTTGAAAATGCAACAATTTCACTATATTCAACTTCAGGTCAACTTGTAATAAACTCTATTTTTTCAGGTAGTACAACATCACTTAATACTAATAATTTAATAGAAGGATTGTATTTCATTGAACTTAACGATGGAATTAGTTCTTCTACAATTAAATGGATTAAAGAATAAAAATAAATTTAAAAAAATTGATAGCAATTAGAAATATTTGGCTTATTCTCTCTTTAAATATAAAAACTATGAAATTTACTTTACTATTTTTCTTGTTATCATTTACAAGTATCAGTTTTTCTCAACTACTTGGAATTTATGATTTTACGGGAACAGGTTCTTGTCCCAACCAAAGCCCTAATGTGACAACGCAACCGTCAAACTCTGAATTTGATCCCTTTTCCATGCAAAATGTGTTTTGCGTAAGTACTCAAAATGTATTTAATACAAAAAGTTGGAATACAGGGGTTGACTTAAATCCAAGTGAATTCATTCAATTTGGATTGCATACCATAAGTTGTGATCGTTTCACCCTTGATTCTTTAATTTTTGAATACAGAAATACTGCTGCTGGAAACACTCCAACTTGGCATTTGAGATCAAGTATTGATGATTTTGCAAGTGATATTGCAAGTGGGGTTTCCTCTACCGTTCCAGGAATGTTAAGCGATACAATTCTTTTCAATTCCGCTAATTTCTCATTGCTTGCGGACGTAAAATTCCGTATCTATTTGACTGAAATGGGTTCCACTGGCGCAGCATTTAGAATAGATAATGTTCAACTTTTTGGTTCTGAAACCTTTGTTGGTACCTTAGATTACTACGCTGATAATGACGGAGATGGTTATGGAACTGGAATTGCATTACCTGCCTGCGTTAATCCAGGTGGATATTCTTTAAATAATTTGGATTGTGATGACAACAATGCATCAATTAATCCTGGAACTTTTTGGTATCAAGACAACGATGGTGATGGATTTGGAAACGATTCTGAATTTGAAACTGGGTGCACCTCTACTTTTTCCAATCCGGTAGCTAACAGCGAAGATTGCGACGATGCCAATATCAATTTAAACCCGAATACAATTTGGTATCAAGATTTAGATGATGATGGTTTTGGAGATGATGCAAATACTGAACAAGGATGCGATCCTGCTGATTTAACAATCACAAATCCAGTGTTAGTTGGGGGTGATTGTTCCGATATTGCAAGTGACTTAAATCCCAATACAATTTGGTATTCAGACAATGATGGTGATGGCTTTGGAAATCCTGATATTTTTGAAGTAGCCTGTATTTCTAGCTTTTTTGTTCCAGTGATGAACGGTGATGATTGTGACGACTCAAGAGAATTTAATTATCCTGGCGCAATTGAAATTTGTGATGAATTTGACAACAATTGTGATGGACAAAATAATGAAGGTTTCAATACGACAGTTTATTACATTGATAATGATGGGGATGGATATGGTGCTGGAAGCGCTGGAGATTTTTGTTCAGATCCAGGGCTTGGATATGTCTTAAATAATGATGATTGTAATGATGACGACAATATGATAAACCCGACAATTACTGAAATCCCAAACAACGGAATAGACGAAGATTGTGATGGTGAGGATGCAACGAATTCAATAGCTGATAGCAAAAAATTGGAATTAAAAATCTATCCAAATCCCGGCACAGAAAACTTTTTTATAAGTTCTACTAGCTTAGCTTTGGGAGAAAATTATTTGAGAATAACAGACATTAACGGCAAATTTGTTTTTGAAAGCAAATTAAACATTGCTGGTTCTTATTTTATGGAAATTCCAAGTACCAATTTCACGAAGGGAGTTTATCAAATTGAAATTAAAAATGCTTCACAAATTGTTAGAGCGAATTGGGTGAAATTATAAATAAATAACGCTGTTTGACAAAAAAATCAAGCAGCGTTTTAAAAATCTTCCAATTTAGTTGCCTCTCCAGTTTCATAATTCATGGACATGATTTCATGACTTAGACCATTAGAAATCGCAATAATCGGAACTCGTAACTGATTGTTGTAATGGATAATTTGTTGTACAACTTTGATATTCAAATTAATTTCCGGTGCCTTACATTCAATCAAAACTTTCGGTTTGAATTCTGTGTCATATATCAGCAAATCACAACGGCGCTTTTGCTCATTAGCGCTTATTTCCACTTCAGAAGCGATTAAGGAAAGTGGATAATTTTTATGAAAAACCAGATAATGAATCAAATGCTGTCTTACCCATTCCTCAGGAGTTAAAACCAATTTTTTTGAGCGAACAATACACCAAACAAAAATCTTATCTCCACTTTTGGTTAATTTTAAATTAGCAAGAGGAAGATTTAGTTTAGTAAACATGGTCAAAACTTAAGTTAATGGACAACAAAATTAAATATATTTCCTTAACTTTGAAACATGGATTATAAATCTATCATTAAAGACGTTCAAGATAAAAAATTTAAGCCATTGTACTTGTTACATGGTGAAGAACCCTATTACATCGATTTGGTAGCTAAAGCCATTGAAAAAGAAGCACTTGAAGATCATGAAAGAGATTTTAACCAAACAATTTTATACGGAAAAGATGTAGATATTGTCAGTCTTGTAAACGAATTACAAGGTTTTCCATTAATGGCTGAACGCAAATTAGTGATTGTGAAAGAAGCACAAAGTATTGCCTACAAAGAAGACTCTAAGGAAGCAAATTATTACAACAACTACTTTTCCAACCCCAATCCTACATCAATTTTAGTACTCTGTTATAAATACGGAAAACTTGATTCTAGAAAAAAAATATTCAAAAATATTCAAAGCAAAGGTGCAATTTTCTTATCCGAAAAAATAAGAGAGTACAACATTGCTTCTTGGATTGATTCCTATTTAAAAGACAAAAATTACACTATAACACCCAAAGCAGGTAAATTACTTGCCGACTTTTTAGGGAATGATTTAAGTAAAATCACCAATGAATTAGATAAACTTGCTATATTAATTCAAGTTGGAACACAAATCAATGAGGTTCATATTGAAGAAAATATTGGAATTTCTAAAGATTTTAATCCTTTTGAATTAGTTGGTGCAGTTCAAATTCGTGATGTGCCAAAAATTTTTCAAATCGTGCATTATTTTGAACACAATCCCAAAGCTTGCCCCTTCCCTATGCTTATTGGACAGCTTTTTGGTTTTTTTATAAAATTGATGCGTATTCATTTCTTAACGGATAAATCACCTCAAAATATTGCTTCTCAGTGTAAAATAAATCCTTATTTCGTGAAGGATCATTTAACCGCTGCTAAGTTGTACAATCCTTCAAAAGTGGCACTCAACATTGAAATTCTTCATGAATATGATCTTAAATCAAAAGGTGTGGGAAGTTCAGGAAACATCAATGAAGCTGAATTAATGAAGGAAATGATTTATAAATTGGTCAATTAACATGCATTCTTTCTACATCCCTGATATTGAAACAAATACGCGTGAACTTTTTCTAAACGAAGAAGAATCAAAACATGCATGTAGGGTGTTGCGACTTCAAAATCAAGATGAAATTCAAATTTTGGATGGTAAAGGACATACTTTCGATGCAACAATCATTGAAAACAATCCTAAAAAGTGCAAAATCAATATTGATTCGTATTCATTAGAAGAAAAAAGTGAACATGAAATTCATATCGCCTTGGCACCGACTAAAAACATGGATAGAATTGAATGGTTTTTTGAAAAAAGTACGGAACTAGGAATAACAGAAATTTCTCTATTTTTTAGTAAAAACAGTGAACGAAAACAAGTAAAAACTGAACGTTTAGAAAAAATTCTAGTATCGGCAATGAAACAATCACAAAGAACTTATTTGCCAAAACTAAACATTTTCAATTCTTTAGTTGAATTTCTAGAGAAAAATCCGGCAGGAGCAATTGCACATTGTTACGATGAAACAAAATCAAATCTCAAATCCTGTTTTAAAACGAATAATTTTCCAATATTAATCGGTCCCGAGGGAGATTTCACATTAGATGAAGTAAAAAAAGCACAGGAATATCAATACACCACAATTGATTTAGGAAAAAATAGATTACGCACTGAAACGGCGGCCTTATATGCTTGCATGTTTGCAAAAACAATTATTGAATCATGAAAAATACTTTACTATTTATTATTTTATGTGTCGCAAAGTTTACCTTTTCACAGGGAACTTATAAATTAGCTGTGCTAAAATACAATGGCGGAGGAGATTATTACGCAAATCCAAGTTCATTGCCAAATTTAATCGATTTTTGTAATCAGAATTTAAAAACAAACATTTCGAAGGATGTACCTTACGTAAATGCAGGAAGCACGGATATTTTTTCCTATCCATTTATTCACATGACTGGCCACGGAAACGTAGTTTTTTCAACAGCAGAAATTGACAATTTAAGAACTTATTTCGAAGCTGGAGGATTTCTTCATATTGATGATAATTATGGAATGGATGAATTTATTCGTGTTGAAATCAAAAAGATCTTCCCAAACCAAGAATTAGTTGAAATCCCAAGTAATCACGAAATTTTCAATCAGAAATATAAATTCAATGGTTTACCTAAAATCCATGAACACGACGGAAAAAGAGCACAGGCATTCGGGATTTTTTTAGAAGGGAAATTAGTCTTAGCTTACACCTACGAAACAGATTTAAGCGATGGCTGGGAAAATCAATCTGTACACAACGATCCTCCAGAAAAAAGAAAAGAAGCCTTACAAATGGGGGCAAATATATTAATGTATGCATTTTCAAGATAACAATTTATAAAACATGATTCCAACAAAACAAACAAAAGAACAAAAATTCACTCTTGAAAAAAAGGCAGAATTAATGTCTTACTTAATTGAAAAATTACCAGGAAAAAGTCGTGACAACATCAAATCCTTGATGAGAAACAAACTGATTTTGGTAAACGGCAAAACGCAAACACATTATAAATTCCCCTTAGAAAAAGGCGACACATTGATTCTTGGAAAAAAAGAAATTCAAGAAAAAGTAATTCCTGGATTAAAGATTGTTTTTGAAGATGAAGACATACTTATCGTAAACAAACCAGCTGGATTATTAACGATTTCAACAAGTAAAGAGAAAAACAAAACCTTATTTCATGCGCTGAGCCTTCATGTAAAAAAAGCCGATCCAGACAATAAAATTTTCATCGTTCATCGCTTGGATAGAGAAACTTCAGGCATCCTACTTTTTGCAAAAAATGAACGTACTAAAACTAAGTTGCAAAAAAACTGGAATGAAACTGTAATCGAAAGAAGGTATGTTGCTTTAGTAGAAGGAAAGGTCAAGGAGGCAAAAAAAACAATTCTTTCGTACTTAAAAGAAAGCAAAGCCTTGAAGGTACACTCAAGCCAAAACCCAACCTATGGAGATAAGGCTGTCACAAATTACGAATTGATCGAACATCTAAAAAATTCTAGCATGTTGGACATTCAACTTGAAACAGGAAGAAAAAATCAAATTCGAGTTCACATGCAAGAAATTGGACATCCAATAGTTGGTGACAAAAAATATGGAGCAAAAACTTCCATGCCGGGTAGAATTGCCTTGCATGCAAAAACACTAAGCTTCACGCATCCGAAGACGGGAAAGGTTGTTAGTTTTGATTCAAAAGTACCGTTTTAAAGTTCAAATTCATCTTTCATTGCAGGAATCTCAATATTTTTAAATCCTTTATCAAGCATTTTTGCCTTAAAATTCAATTGAGTTTCATATTCACCATGAACTAAAAATACTTTCTTGATTTTAGAAATGTCTTGGCATTCGAAATAGCTAAACATTTCCTCATAATCAGCGTGAGCAGAATAAGAATCTAAAATTACCACATCAGCATTCACTTTAAATTCCTCTCCGAATATCTTAACCACTTGAGAACCAGAACGTATTTTCCCACCAATTGACGAAGGCTCTGCATAACCTACTATTAAGATTGTATTTTTTGAATCTGAAATATTATTGGCAACGTGATGCTTAATTCTACCAGCCTCAATCATTCCCGATGCTGAAATTATTATACAAGGCTCTTTTAATGAGTTTAGTTGTTTTGAAATTTGTACATCTTGAATGTAATGTAATTTCTGAAATCCAAAAGGGTCCGAATCCGTTTTCATATATTCTAACATGGAATCGTTAAAACATTCAGAATGTGCTCTCATCACGTCAGTTGCGTTGATTGATAATGGACTATCAACAAAGACTTTAATGTGCGGCAGAGCTCCCTGAGACTCCATTTTATCTAAAGCGTAAACTATTTCTTGTGTTCTTCCTAAACTAAAGGCTGGAATGATCAATTTCCCTTTTTTCTCCACGCATGTATAGCGAATAACCTCCAATAACTCTTTACTGCTCAAATCATTGTCAGAATGCAATCTATCCCCGTAAGTAGATTCTGAAATCAATACATCGCACTGGGGAAATGGCTGAGGATCTTTTAAAATTGCACTATTGTAGCGACCAATATCACCTGTGAAACATATTTTCTTGATGTTTTCACCTTCTTTCACTTCTAAATTTACAGCCGCACTGCCTAAAATGTGCCCAGAATCAGTAAAAAGTAAATTTACTTCTTCTGTAATTTGAATTTTATGGTTATATTGAACTGGAACAAACAATTTTAATGCTTCCTCAACATCCTGCACGTCGTAAAGTGGCTCAAGCAAATCTTCACCGCGTTTAGCACGTCTTTTGTTGACATGCTTAAGGTCATTTTCTTGAATATGCGCGCTATCTTTTAACATGATGCGACACAAATCAATCGTCGCAGGAGTAGCGAAAATCTTTCCCTTAAAACCTTCTTTTACTAAATTGGGAATATTTCCAGAATGATCAATGTGAGCATGAGAAAGAATTAAATAATTCAAACTTTTTGGATCAAAACTAAAATCACGGTTCATCACATCAGAATCTTGTCCTCTCCCCTGAAAAAATCCACAATCCAATAAAAATGAATCGCCTCCTTTTGTACTGAGTAAGTGTTTGCTCCCTGTAACTGTTCTTGCTGCGCCGTAAAACTTGATTTTCATTTTATTTGAATTTAGTTTTTTTAATCCAATCCCTCATTATTTCCATCACTTCTAGGGAAAAGGTTTCCTCGATGGTAGCATATTCATCTACTGAACCTGTTTTACAATGTTGAAAAAGATGATTCAAATCAGGCATGATATAGGTATACACATTCTGATTATTGGTTTCTTTCACCGATTTCCGAATTCCATCTAAGTTTTCTACTGCTGAAACTTGACAATCCAAACTACCATTTAAGGCTAAGATTGGACAATTAATTTGTTTTAAATAATGTTCAGGATTAAAATTAATGAAGTATCTAAACCAAGGGGAAAGCATGGTTTGAGTTATTTTTGGTAATTCATCTACAATTTGTTTTCCTAATTCGGCATCCATGGACGCAACATGCTCATTTACTATTCTTTCTATCTTAATTTTTGCGGAATCATTATTGCTTTCATTTAATAAAATGTCATAAAATTTCCGATTTAACTCTTGGCTCACTAAAATTTCCTCTTCAGAAATACCTGCTAATCGAGAAGTAACTTCTGTTTGTTTCAACATTAATTGCGAAATCGGAATTCCCGGCCCAGCTAGAAGCACAATAAATCGCACTTGTGTATCCGCAGCTGCAACCATTGGTGCAATCATGCCACCTTCACTATGACCAATTATTCCAATTTTATCTTTGTTAATCTTATCTAAACTATGTAAATAATTGAAGGCAGCTAAAGCGTCATAAGCAAAATTTGAAGTTGTTGCATTTTGAAAATCACCTTTTGATTTTCCAACACCACGATCATCATAACGTAAGACTGCAAAGCCATTTCTGGTGAAAAAATCGGCCAATACGAGAAAAGGTTTATGATTTAGCAATTCCTCATCACGATTTTGTGGACCAGAACCACTTACCAAAACAACAGCTGGAAAAGGTCCTTTCCCGCGTGGCATGGTTAAAGTTCCTGACAATTCAACATTATCAATCGTATTTTGGAAAACAACCTCTTTTTGTTTGTATAAAATTGGAAAACGTGGTTCCTGTGGCCTATTTGGTGTTTTTGGTATTTCTGTAATACTTTTTGATAATACCAAAGGAGCATTAAACTGCCCTTGAATGAATTGACCCTTCAAAGTATCATTACTCACCAAATTCCCTTCGTATTTAATACCAATACTACTCATGTCAAAAATAATTTTAGCTCCATTTTTAGAAACCAAATTTATCTTTAATCCATAAGCTCCTTGATCCGGACTATCCATTGTCCCAGCATAAAGTCCATTTTTTTTCTCAATATGGAAGACCAACTTTAGTTTTGAACCTTGATTCTCAATAAATCCAAACCAATCTCCAACGATTTCTTGCGAAAAGGAAGTTGTAAAAAAGAAGGTTAACAAAAATATTAGGCAAAATTTCATATTAGCTATAAAGTTACTAAATTTTGAAATACTAGTTTGAATAAGTAATAAAAAAATGATTAATTTTTTCTCATTCGAAATAAGACATTCATCAATACTCCAAAAAGAATAAGCGAAATCCCAAAATAGGAAAGAAAACTTAAACTTTCTTCAAAAACAAAAAAGCCTAAAATCAAAGCATAAATGGAACCCAAATATTGAAAAGGTGAAATGGTATTTGCATTTCCAAATTGAAAGGCTTTTGTAAGTGAAATTTGAGCAAATTGAGTAAAAATACCGATAATAAATAGATAAAGTAATTCAAGTGGAGTTGGCACTACAAAGTGAAACAAACACCAAATTCCCATAATTGGAATGGACAACATTGGAAAAAAAAGTACAATATTTAAAGTATGTTCAGTTGCCTTCAATTTTAAGATGGCAACATAAGCCAAGCCCGAAAAAACAGCAGAAACAATACCAAGCAACAACCAAAATATATCAATCTTGATTACTTCAGCACCCAACAAACTTGAAAAACCAATCAAAAAAGCGCCTCCAAATGAAATCAGAATAAAGAGCCATTGCATCATTCTCACTTTTTCCTTCATGATGAAAACTGCTAAAATCACAGTGAAAATAGGCGCTAAATATTGAAATGTTGATGCAATTGCAATTGGTAAATAATGAATCGTGTAAAAAAACAATGTTAAAGCGATCATCCCTGAAAACCCACGAATTAGCAACCATTTTTTATTTACACCCAAAACTGGGATTTTCTTTTTCTTTAATAAATAAACACAAATGGAAAAAGAAATTACGGAACGAAAAAAAACTAATTCATGAGCGGGAAACTTGTGTTCTATGCCAAATTCAGCATTTCCAGCACCAAGTATCTTGACGAAAAAATTAACAATCAGAAAACAAAATCCAGAAATTAGAATATGAATAATTCCTCGATTCATACAATTTTTCCAGCTAAATTATATGACATGAATCCTTGTTCTATTTTTAATTTTGTTTCGAAGTTATTAACATACAAAGCACCAGTTCCCAGGCCTTGATGCAATAGATTAGGATAATTTGCCACAAATTGTGCAATTACATTCAGGCCAATATTAGACTCTAATGCTGAGGTAATCCACCAAGGAATGGAAAGATTTTCCGCCAACTCGATCCACTCGATAACTCCACCTAAGCCGCCATGTAAACTTGGTTTAAGAATAATAAATTGCGGTTTTATTGTTTCCAGCAAAATCTTTTTATCAGCTTTTTCAACTACTCCAATTAATTCTTCATCCAAGGCAATTGGCAAGATATTTTGACTACATAAATCTGCCATTCCTTCCCAATTTCCAGCTTTTATTGGTTGTTCAATGGAATGAATGTCAAGCTCGCGTAATTTTTCAAGCAAGATGGCAGCATTTTCCATTTCAAAAGCACCGTTTGCATCCACTCTCAGAATTAATTGACTCGCGGGATGTTTAGCACGAATGGATTTCAATATTTCATATTCAGTACCGAAATCAATGGCGCCAATCTTCATTTTTATGCAAGAATAGTTTTCTGCGATTTTTAGATCAATTTGCTTCAACATGAATTCTTTCGTTCCCATCCAAATCAAACCATTGATTGGAATTTTTAACTTCCCATGTGTAAAATCATTATCAAAGTACAGCTGATTTCCACCGGTTTGCAAATCCAAAAACGCAGCTTCTATTCCAAACAAAATAGATGGGTATTTTTTTAATTCATCGACTTCTTCAGCAAGCTCGGAAAAAGGGATGAAACGATCTATTTTTTTGCAAAATTGTTGAAGAAAAAAATTCAACATGCTTTCGTAACGCTCAATCGATTCAAAATCTGGTGAAAGTCCTTCAATAATGCTGCATTCTCCTTTTCCTATTACCAGATGATTTTCTTCATCCCATAAGTCAATTATCCAAGAACATTTTTCAGTCAAAACTCCCCTACTCGTCCCACTTGGGTTTTTGAATTGAAAGACGTGTTTTCTTATTTCAAAAGCAAACATGAACTACAAATATTTTGATAAAATAACACCAATCATAAAAAAGACTGAAATTGCAAAAGTGGACAAAGCTACTTTTTTCAATTCAGGATCAAAATCTCGTTCATTTTCAATTTTCCAAACCAAATTAATGTGTGCTACCAACGCCACACTTGGAGCAAGAGCCATTAATAACCAGACTTCATTTAATTCGGCGATAAACATGCAAAGGGAAAGAATTGCCCCGAAAATCAAGAAACTATGATAAAATTTAGCCTTTTTAAAACCCAATTTTACGACAAGCGTATTTTTTCCTGAATTTTGGTCATTGATTCGATCGCGCATGTTGTTTAAATTCAACACAGCTGTACTTAAGAATCCAATGGTTATTGCTGGCAAAATATTTAATAAATCGATTGTTTTGGAATAAAAGGTAAAAACACCCAAAACACTCACCAAACCAAAGAAAATAAAGACAAAAATATCTCCTAAACCTAAATAACCATAAGCTTTTCTCCCAAGAGTATAAGTAATAGCTGCCAATACACATAAAAGTGCTAATCCAGCGTAAAAAAGCAAATAATTGAGTGATAAATCTTTCGTTCCGAAAACAATTAAAAAAGAAGACGAAATGAGTGATAAAACAGAAAATAAAATCACTGCATTTTTCATTTCCTTTTTTGTAATCTCACCAGATTGAACAGCTCTAGTTGGTCCTACACGATTTTCATTATCGGTTCCTTTCAAACTATCGCCTAAATCATTGGCTAAATTAGAGATTATCTGAAAAAGTAAGGTTGTTACTAAGGCTAAAACAAATACTGTTGTGTTCCAAAAATCATAATGATATGCTATAAATGTCCCAAAAATTATTCCTGAAAAAGACAATGGTAGAGTTCTAAGGCGAAACGCTGAAATCCAAGATTTTGTTTTTGACATAGTATTTTAATGTATAAACCTTTTTTGTTTGATAATGTTCTGTAAAATTAATTAGAATTTATACTTTTACAAGAAATAATTGACCACAAAAAAAATTACAAAAAACTGATGGGAAAAATAATTGCACTTGATTTTGGTTTGAAGAGAACAGGAATTGCCTTGAGCGATGAAAATCAAATCTTCGCCTTTGGACTAAAGACCATTGAAAGCAAAAATTTAGAAGTTTTTTTGAAAGAAATAATATTAAAGGAAAAAATTGAAAAAATTGTGCTTGGTGAACCAAAAAGATTAAATCTAGATGATTCGCATATTACGCAAAATGTATATTTATTAAAAACGCGTTTAGAGCAAATTTTCCCGCAAATCTCAACTATTCTGCATGATGAACGTTTCACTTCAAAAATGGCTTCACAAGCTATTTCTCAAAGTAGTTTATCCAAAAGCAAAAAACAAGATAAGGCATTAATAGATGAAGTTAGTGCCACGATTTTATTGCAATCTTATTTGGAAAACATTTCATAAAGTCAAAACTATTGAACAAAAAAAAAGAACTACCCGAAGATAGTTCTTTTCTTTATAATGAAGTTGAAAAATTATTTTTTCTCAGTTCCACAAGATTTTTTCTCTGTACCACAAGATTTAGTTTCTCCTGTTTTAGCAGCACAACAAGAACCACCTTTTTTATTTTTTTTCTTTTTCTTTTTGTCGTCTTTTTTGTTGATTTCAGTTTTAGTGTCATTAGCAGCTGCAAATGCAGTTGAAGTCATTGAACCTACAAACATCATTAAAGACAATACTACAAATACCTTTTTCATAATTTTACGTTTTAAATTTGATGTAAATTTACATTTATTTTTTCAATTCTCCAAGCTTTGTGATCCTTCCTTTTACAATTTCACCAATTTTAACATTTATTTCACAATTCGTTGGCAGAAACACATCAATTCTAGATCCGAATTTAATAAAACCAAACTCTTCTCCTGTTTTTACTTCTTGATTTTCATGAACATAATAACAAATTCTGCGTGCCACCGCACCTGCAATTTGGCGAAATAAAACTGCTTGTCCAGAGTGATGTTCAATCACAAATGTACTTCTTTCATTATCTGTACTACTTTTCGGATGCCAAGCTACCAGAAATAATCCTTTGTGGTATTTCACAAATTTTACAATTCCAGAAATTGGATTAAAATTGGCATGCACATTCAAAGGTGACATGAAAATTGAAATTTGAATACGTTTATCTTTGAAATATTCTGTTTCTTCCACTTCTTCAATCACAACAACTTTTCCATCTGCTGGACACATCACATCAAAATCATCATATTTGCAAGTAATATTTGGTACTCTAAAGAATTGAATCACCAAATACATCATAGTTAATTCACCTAAAATCAACAAAATATAAAGCCATAGCCAATTCGTAAAATGATACAAAAACTCATTTCCAACATGAACCAAGCCCAATAGAATAAATGCGATAAAAATAATAAGGTAACCTTCTCTGTGTAATTTCATAAATTAAATTTGACCACAAAGGTAGAATAAAATAAGATTAATTAAGGAACTTAATTAAAATTTGATTAATACATTACTGCAAATTCAAGCATCAAATGAGCCATTTCCCGTTAAACTTTTAAGTTTTTTTGCTGAAATTTCAAAATTACCACTAGCATCCGTATAAACAAACTCAACAGTTTCTAAACCAGCAGGAAGACCTCCACCTGCTTTTTGTAAAATAACGCGTGCATTTTCAATACCTAAACCCGTTACTGGATTAAGTACTTTCCCTTTTACAGTCGTTTTAAATGCTTTCCCACAGGAAGCGATAAAAAGAAGAAGAAAAACAAAACTAAGTGATTTCATAATTTTTGAAATTGTTTAGTATGTAAGGAATTATCAGATAAACGAATTTGGATGATGTAAGAACCTTTTTCAAGGTTTGTTATATCCAAAGATAGTTCTTTATGCAAAGGGATTTCTTTCATTAATCTTCTGGCTCATAGACTGCTACAAAAATAATCAATATAAAACTTCAAATATAGTTACACCATTCGTATTTACAAAAATTGTATCATAATATGTGTTAGAAGTTCCATTTTTAGTTACTTCCAAATGAAAATAGTGAAAATCGGAAGTAGTTTTAATGGGTGGGTCTGTAATATCAACACATCCGTTTAAAGTTGACATTAATCCGATATTATATGCGTAATTCGTTTTGGATGCACCATCGTAATACAATTTTATTTCATCAGAAGAATTGAAACAACTTGTGTTTCTAATATGTAATTGGATCATTCCATATGGAACAACATGAAAATCAACTTCTTGAGTTTTACCCTCTAGTGGTTGAAATGAAGATTTATATGCACCATCTACTGACCAGCGCAAATAATAATAATCCCCATCAAGAATACAAGCTAATTCATAAGCCTTAAATCCCTTTGAGCTAATTTCAAAACTTCCATCACTTGCAGAGAGGGTTTGTGCATCCACTTTTATATCATTGTCGTAACTCGTTAATTTTGAATGATACATGGTTATTTTTGCATTTGAAATACCTTCTCCAGTAACTGGATTAAGTACACGACCTTTTACTACTGCTGTGCGTTTTTTTGCACAGGAGGTAATAAGTAAAATTGCAAACAAAAATAAAAGAATTTGTTTCATAATTTTTGAAAGTGTTTGGTGTGCAAGGTATTATCTTCTAAACGAATCTGTATGATGTAAGAACCTCCTTCAAGGGAAGTAATGTCCAAAGAAAAGTCGCTTGTCAAATAATCTTGATGCATTAATTTTCTGCCCATCAAACTAAAAATTTGAAGTTCTTGTATTTGCGAGGAATTACTTGTTTTGATGTGCAATTTATCGCTAGCTGGGTTTGGGAATAAGGAAATTAATTCGCTCTCTTCCCTTGGGTCTGTATAATCATTGTAGTTCGCGTAACTTAAACTTGTTTCTGTACTTGAAGCGTTTTGATTTGGATTTGATCTTCGTTTTGAATCATTACAAATGTCATATTCAGGCACAATGTGCACGGTTGATCCAGCTTTGAAATGAACACCTTCTTTTATATGAATGAAATCTCCAGCTTTTAAGGTTAAATCTGCATTTGCTTCCACCACATAATCTCCGAGGTCGGTAGTGGGTGTTACTAAATTACCCACAACAATTTGATGTTTTGCCCGTCTGTAACTGTGGTAACCTCAGTTCGATTAATAAAGTGCCAATTGTAAAGATAAATCTACATCATATTTGATAGCTGGTTTTTTAGGAAAAAAGCTATACGCAATTAGGCCTGAAATAAGATTTGAAATGAAGTTAGTGA
>JBIKSI010000056.1:0-20274 GCA_044348665.1 Crocinitomicaceae bacterium | reverse complement strand
TTATCCTTTCAAAAATTTTGAGTATTCACCAAAATTATTTTTCTAATAGGAAATACTCAAATCTAGTTCAAATTAGGGTCTGACTTTTTCAGCAGACCCTAAATAATTCTTTTACAATCAAAGAGCCTTCTGGAAACACTGCATTTGGCAGTACTTTACCATCAATGCCAAGTTGTGATTTTGCAATGTTGTTATATCTTGTCTTTAAATATACAAATGAATGTCCAGAACCACTTGATTTTGCAAATAAAGAATCTTCGTTCTTAAACCAAACAAAACCTGTTGTATCTTTCGCTAAGCTTAATAGTTCTGCATCAGAAATATCTTCAATTTTATCTTTTTTGCAAGATAGAAGCACAAAGACCGAAAGTGTGAATAAGAAAATTTTATTTATCATATTAATCCTTTTATTCACATAATAACACAAAAAAACCGTTAATGTTGTGTTTAACGGTTTTCATTTTTTGATTTATACTTTTAATCCTTTAACGACGCGATCTTTTCGACGAACTTTTTTGAGTTTTTTGGTAATTACTTTTAAATGTGCATTTCCTGATTCGGAAGTGGCGTAGTAGGTCATGTTTCCATAATCTAATTGTCCACCTTTGTTTTGATCCCAGGTTGCTTGCAAATAATATCTTCCACTATTTTGACCTTTGCGAATTGCAAATCGTAAAGTTTTATTTTGACCTGTTTCAAAGCGAACATGTAAATCGCCATTAGCTTCCATTTTTTCAAAAACACATTTTGTGTTAACAGGAATAATTACTCTATTTTCTACACTGTTTTCATTGGTAACTAAGGCTCCACTTTCGGTTGTGCCTTGATTTTCTAGTGAATTTTTACGTTGTAAGATGATTGTAGCTGAGGTGAAAAACTGTACTTTCTTTAGACTATTTTCATCTAAATTGTACTCTTTTTTGATTTCGTCAGTATATGGAACTTTTACACCACAACTCATTAATACTACACCAAGACTAACAATAAGAACAAATTTCATAATTACAATTTTTTACAAAATTAAAATATTATCGCTACAAATAAAGTGCCACGAAAAAAAAATGACTAGTTTTGACTAAAATTTATTCGATGTCAATAAAAATTCAGGTATTTACCTTCAATGGCTTTCAAGAAAACACTTATGTTTTAAGTGATCTTCAAAATAATGCGATTATTATTGATCCAGGTTGCTACACTCGAGAAGAAAAAAACGAATTGAGAGAGTTTATCGCTGAAAATGAATTAAATGTGCAAGCATTGCTAAACACACATTGCCATATTGATCATGTTTTGGGAAACCATTTTGTAAAAACAACTTACAATGTTGATTTTTTCATGCATGAATTGGATGTTCCAACATTGAATTCCGTTTCAAATTATGCGCATCTTTATGGCTTTGAAGCATATGAAGAGTCTCCGCAGCCTGATTATTTTTTCAAAGATGATGAATTTTTGCAATTTGGCGATATAAAATTGAAAGTAATTTTTGGACCAGGGCACGCACCTGGACATGTTGCTTTTTATAATGAAGAAAATAATTTTTTGATTGGAGGAGATATTTTATTTAAAGGTAGTTTTGGTCGCGTTGATTTACCAGGCGGAAGTATGGAAATTTTAAAAAAGACTATTTTTGAGAAGATATTTACTTTGAATGGAGATACAGTAGTTTTTCCAGGACATGGACCAGAAACAACAATTAAGTCAGAAAAAGTAAGTAATTATATTTTACAGTTCTAAAATAAAATTTCATAAATACAAAAAAAGCAAGTGATTAACTTGCTTTTTTGATGTAATTTGTAATTGTAATTTAAACAGTATATTTTTCCCTCTGCACGTAAATTGATTATTTATTTTGACTTAAAGAACTATCATCAATTGTTTGATCATTATAAATTGATAGATTTTTCAATTCCTTAAATTTCTTTGAATTTTTTTCAATTCCAATTTCACTAATTATTATTTCCCAACCTTCATTTTTGTTGTTCTTATATGTTTCAATGATTTCTTCAATTGGAGTAGAACTTACTGCTGAAATTTCATAAGAGAAGAGAATTTCTGCTGGTTCCATAATTTTTAATAATCTGGCAACTTCGGATTCAGAAGTTTGATATTTTAATGCAATTTGGCTTTTAAATTCATCAATATTTGTAATAGCCCTTGCGTTGATTTCGTTTAGTTTCTTGTCTAATTTTTCATCACCAGTTTGTGCATCAAAGGACAAGGTGTTAAAAATCAGAAGAAAGCTTACAAAAAACACAATTGATAGTAAGATGTAATTGGTTTTATTCATATTTATTTATTTAGCAGTAAGTAGTTTAGTCTCTTGATCTGAAAAGGTTTTTAAAGAACTTTCTTCTTTTGATTTCATTCTTGATTTCTGAGAATTTATGGTTTTCAACATCGTAAACATATTTTTGATTGGAAGAAATACTGATTTTGTTTTCAGGATTTTCCTTTTCAAAAACTTGCATAAATCCTTCTTCAACAGTAATTACAACAAATTTATTTTCTTCTGTTGCAGCGTCAATATTGAATTTTGTTCCTTGCACAATTATTTTCAATTCTTCTGTTTCCAATACAAAATCTTTGTCTTGCGGTTTAATATCAAACATTCCTGCACCTGATAAACTTGCGATTCGAGTTTGATTTGGATTAAAATTTATTAATTTGATTTCGCTTTTTTCCTCCAATTGTGCTACTGAATTGTCAGGAAAATAGACTTCGTGTGTTTTTACAGAATCTTTTTTCTTGTGAAAGCGTGTAATTTCTACAAAATTAGTTTCTTTGTTAGTTTCAGCTATTTCAATTTTGTTTTGCAATTCTTTTGCTTCTTTAAGTTCTACTTTTTTCTGTGCAGCAAATTGTTTTCCAGATTCATTTTCAACAAACAAAAACAATAACAAAGTAGATGCTAACAGAACAATAAAAACTGCAGCGATTTTATAAATCAAAAAGGATCTTATTGGGATAATTTTTGGTTCTTCTTTCAATAAATTAAATTTGTTCCAAGCAGCATTAACATCTACTGTAGGAACAATTTTATTACTTTCAACTAAATCCCAAATTAATTTTTGACTCTCAAAATATTTTTGATTATCAGTTGATGCTGCAAGCCAATTTTGAAAAGCAATTTGCTCTTCGCTATTTGCATTATCGGTAATAATTTTTGAAATTAGTAAATCTTTATTAGACATAATTTATCGTATTTTAAAGTATAGACTAATAAAAAAGAAAAAACCCCTAAAAGATTTGTAAAAAAAATAAAATCGTTAATAACATTTCGGGGAAAAAGTTTTCAATCTTAGGTTTTAAGTCAGCATTTAACTTTCCTATAGCTATAGTCATTTGATTTTCAACAGTTTTTACTGAAATATCTAAATGTTCTGCTATTTCTTTATTTTTCATTTTTTCGAAGCGACTCAAGACAAAGATGGTTTTGCATTTAGCGGGTAATTTTTCTAAAGATTCGTTAATGAGTTTTTTGAGGACTTCGTTGTCGTAATTATCTGATTTATGGTCGTTTGGGGCATAATTTGTGAAATCATCTAATTCAAGTTTATGAATTTTTTTATTTTTTTCTAAAAAAGTATAACATTTATTAGCAGTTGATTTAACCAAATACCCTTCAATCGTTGAATTTATTTCAATTTCATCCTTTTTATTCCATACTGAAATAAATACTTCCTGTACAATATCATCGGCATTCGCGGTATCTTTCACTAATTGGAAAGCCATGATAAACAAACGTTTATAATGCTTTTTAAAGAGAAGTTCTATGTCTATATCGTTGCTCAAGAAAAGGATTCGATTAAAAAATTGTCATAAAGTTATGTATTTTACTTTAATTCAGAAAGAATTCAAGTGTTTAAAATTTTTGTTCATAAAAAAAGCGACTAAATAAAATCTAGTCGCTTTTCGAAAAATTATTTCTTATCAGTGTTTTGTCAAGTAATCTGCAACTCCTTCAAAAGATGCTTTCATACCTTCGTCACCTTTTGTCCAGTTTGCAGGACAAACTTCTCCATTTTCTTCGTTAAATTGTAAAGCATCAACCATTCTTAATGCTTCGTCAACGCTTCTTCCTAATGGGAAAAAGTTTACAACTTGGTGCATCACAACACCTTCTTTATTTATCAAAAACAAGCCACGGTAAGCAATCATATCACCTGAAGCAGTTAAATTTCCGTCCATATCGTAATCGTATTCTCCGTTTAAAACGTCAAATGCAGATGAAATTGTTTTGTTTACATCCGCAACGATTGGATACTTCACTCCTTCAATTCCACCTTTGTTTTTTGGTGTTTGCAACCATGCCCAGTGAGATTCTGGTGTATCTGTTGAACAAGCAACTAATTTCACACCACGTGCTTCAAACTCAGCTAATTTTGCTTGAAAAGCGTGCAATTCTGAAGGACAAACGAATGTAAAATCTTTTGGATAAAAGAAAAACACTACGTGATTTTTTCCTAAATACTGGTCTAATGAAAAACCTTGAACGATTTCTCCACCGTTTACGACGGCTGGTGCACTGAATATCGGTGCTTTTTTTCCTACTAATACTCCCATTTTACTTATTTTTTATTTTATAAATACCATTTCAAAACTCACTCTTCATCGTTACTTTAAAAAATTAAATTCTCATTAACTAGGGTTAACTTCCAATATAATTTTTTAAAAAGCCTCGAATACTGACTTTTGAAATGCTACATTGTTAATTGAAATATGAAGCTTTTTCGTATTTCTCATTCTACTTATTTACTTTGCAAAATTACTATTATTCAACAAAAATTGAATGCTTTTGTTTTGATTTTTTTTCTGCCCTTTTTTCTGCTCTGTCGAAAATGAAAAGCAATTAGTAAGGAAAGCCTGTGAAGTTTCAATTCAAAAGCGACTTCAGAAGCTATTTGCATTGATTTATGAAACAGAACTTTGCTAAAAATTCTTGCAATTGCAGGCAGTTAAAGCAGCCAAAAGCCATTATTTATTTTACATCAATTATTTTTTTATCTTTTTAATTTTATACAAATTTATACTATTTTTGCTCATCAAACTTATTGATTGTTTTTATATCTCTATAAATATTATTTATGAACCTTTCTCAGCAACAAATTAATTACATTTTAAGTTTACTGGAACACAAGAATTTCGGGAAGGCAGCAGAGGCTTGTTTTGTGACGCAGCCAACCTTATCCATGCAAATTAAAAAAGCGGAGGATACATTGGGTTACAAAATCTTTGACAGAAATCGAAATCCGATTGAACTGACAGCTTTTGGAGAGAAATTAGTGCCCATACTCTTTGAAATGCAAGTAGAATACGACAAGATATATCGTTTGGCAAAAGCAAGTGAAGGCAAAATCCTTGACGAGATAAAAATTGGAATCATTCCAACCATTGCATCTTATTTAGTTCCCCTTTTATTTGAGAACAAACATTTATTTTCTTCGCAGTTTAAATGGGCAATCGTTGAACTAAAGTCAGAGGAAATTTTAGAACAATTGGCACACAAAAAAATTGATTTAGGAATTATGGCAGGTCCAATTGAACAAGAAAACCTGCATGTTACCCAACTTTACAATGAGGAAATATTGATGTACACTATTGATCATAAACAAGATAATATTCACATTTCAGAAGTTGCGGATAAACAGCCTTGGTTGTTGAATAGCGGTAATTGTTTGAGAACACAAATGATTCATTTTTGTAAATTGGCAGAAAATGCTAATTCTGCTTGGAATTATGAAGGTGGGAATTTGGAAATGTTGATAAATATGGTTGATATCAACGGAGGATACACCTTGATTCCAGATTTTTATCATAAAAAATATAAATTGAATCCGTCGAATATAAAACACATTTATGCGGAAAATAAGAAGCGTTTTCCAGCAAGAAACATAGTTGGAATCAATTCCTATAAAAACAGTAAAAATGAACACTTTTTGGAGGTGATGAATTTTATTAAATTGAACTATTCTAATCAAGAATTGAAAAATTTCGATGTTTTGAATTGGAAATAAAAGTAGTGTTATGGAAAAAATTACCTTTAAAACCGTTGACGCATACATTCAGCATTTTGATTCGCCAAGATCCGAAATCCTTAGTAAAGTAAGGGGAATCATTTTGAAAAATGCTCCAGAGGCGGAAGAAAAAATAAGTTATGGAATGCCAGCTTATAAGTTAAATGGCGCCTTGGTTTATTTTGCGATTTATGAAAAACATTTGGGTTTATATCCAACAGGAACTTCTTTGGCAGAATTTGCTGAAGAATTGAAAAACTATAAAACATCGAAAGGTGCCATTCAGTTTCAACTTAAGGAGGAAATTCCGTATTTATTAATTGAGAAAATTGTGCAATTTCGCGTGAAACAAAATTTAAGCAAGATTAAAGTCAAATAAAATAAATCTTTTCCTTAGCTTTGTTAAAAAAAATAAAATGAAAAAAATTACTTTTTTAATTTGCCTTAGTTTTTTTGTTCAATATGTATTTTCACAACAAGTGATGACTCCAGAATTGTTGTGGAAATTAAAAAGACTATCTGGTGGAAAAATTTCACCTGATGGAAAAAAAGTTCTTTTTGAATTGAGAACATTTTCCGTTGAGGAAAATAAGGGAAATACCGATTTATATGTTTATGATTTAAAACGTGGTACTTACCAACAAATTACCGAAACGGCTTTCAGTGAGATGGAAGCAACTTGGGGTTTGAATAATCAAATTTGGTTTTTATCACCTGAGGCAGACGGCATTCAGCTTTGGAAAATGAATGAAAATGGTCAAAATAAAACGCAAATATCCAAAATAAGTGAATTTGATATTGAAGGTTTTAAATTTTCAAACAATGAAAGCAAACTTGTGTTTATTGGCGCAGTCAAAATTGGTCAAACTTTAAAAGATAAGCATCCTGATTTACCATTAGCTAATGCCAGACTAGAAAGTGATTTAATGTATCGCCATTGGAATTATTGGAACGATGATACCAAAAAGCATTTGTTTCTCTTTGATTTTGCAGATAATAAATTGGCCGCATCGGGGAAAGATTTATTAGAGAATGAGTTTTACGATGCTGTGGTTCCGCCTTTTTCTGGTTCAGATCAATTAAGCTTTTCTCCAGATGGTAAAAAATTGATTTACAGCAGTAAAAAGAAAAATGGAAAACGTTTTGCAACAAGCACGAACAGTGAATTGTATGAATTTTCTTTAGAAAGTTCTAAAACTGAATTGCTTACTAAAGGATATTTAGGTTACGATACAAGTCCTAAATTTTCAGCTGATGGAACATCTTTGTTTTGGTTGAGTATGGCGCGCGATGGTTTTGAAGCGGATAAAAACGATTTAATTATGCGTGATTTGAAGTCAAATACGGATCAAAATTTAACAGCAAAACATGACATTACTGTGGATGATTATTTGATTTCACCTGATAAAAAATCTGTCTATTTAATTGTTCCTTACAAAGGGATGAAGCAATTGTTTGAATTGACAATTTTGAGTAATGAATTGCGACAAATTACTTTTGAAGAATACGATTATGTTGGTTTTGATTTGTATGGAACAGAATTAATTGCGAGTAGACAATCCATGTTGGAATCGACTGATTTGGTTGCAGTTTCTATTTCGAAAGGAAAAGTAAAACAATTGACGAATATCAATAAACACCTACTCGAAGACTTAGATTCTCCTACAGTTCAAGAACGTTGGATTGAAACTTCTGACGGAGAAAAAATGATGGTTTGGGTTGTTTTACCTCCAAATTTTGATTCAAATAAAAAATATCCGAGTATTTTATATTGTCAAGGAGGACCACAAAGTATGGTGAGTCAATTTTTTTCATACCGTTGGAATTTGGCATTGATGGCATCACAAGGTTACGTTGTCATTGCGCCAAATAGAAGAGGTTTGCCAGGATTTGGACAAAAATGGAACGATGGGATTTCTAAAGATTGGGGTGGTCAAGCTATGCGTGATTATTTGGTTGCAGTTGATAACATTAGTAACGAACCATACATTGATGTGAATCGAATTGGAGCGGTTGGAGCATCTTACGGAGGATATTCTGTTTATTATTTAGCTGGAATTCATGAAGGGCGCTTTAAAACGTTTATTTCACATTGTGGATTGTTCAATTTAGAAAGTTGGTACGGCACAACAGAAGAATTATTTTTCGCAAATTGGGATCACGGAGGACCTTATTGGTTGCCAGAAAACAAAGAATATTTTGAAAAAAATAGTCCCCATAAATTGGTTCAAAATTGGAATACACCCATGTTGGTAATTCACGGAGGAATGGACTTTAGAGTTCCAGAATCAGAAGGGATGCAAGCCTTCCAAGCACTGCAATTAAAAGGTTTAAGAAGTAAATATTTACTCTTCCCCAAAGAAGGCCATTGGATCACCACACCTCAAAACGGAATTTTGTGGTACCGGGAGTTTTTTGAATGGTTGGATACTGATTTGAAGAAGTAAATATTGGTTTTTATTAATATGAATTCTATAAGAGATTCACATTCTAGTGGAAAAATTGATTTGAAATTTTATTTGGTAGAGCCTAAATATAAAAAAAGACAAATCGCATTCTACATAACCACTCTAATTCTTGTTATTTTTCTATTATTAATTCTTTTAATAAATACCCTTAATTCTAATCAAAAAAATAGTGTTGGGTTTCTTTGTTTTGTATTCTTTCTGCTAATCATTCCACAATTTATTCTTGGTAAAATACTACTAAGATTTGAAAAAAAAGGAACGGTAAAGTTTAAGGAGTCATTTATTTCATTTAAATTTCAAAATGAAGAGGATCGCGAAATTCAATATCTAGAAATTTTGAAAATTGAATATTGCGGAGGTGTTCGAAGTGATTTTTACTCTAAATCCGTTACTTTTAAGTCCTACAAGGTAAGGTTAAAACTTATAACAAATGAATTGTTTGATTTTGAAGCAACTAATGACATGTTTCTTACACATTCTGATTTGAATATTAATAGAAGTTTGGAGCCCACACTACTTATGGTCTTGAATGAAATTAAGCCCAAGTTTGGAATTATAAAGAGCAAATTTTGAAAAGAACAAAATGTAAATTGCAATTTCCTTGACCTTGAAAAAGTCACAACTTTCTAAATAGGGTCTGCTGAAAAAGTCAGACCCTAATTACTGCAATCAAAAAAATTAATTTTTTCATAATAAATAGTGTTTTGGTAACACAAGTTTACGAAATTTTTTAAAAAATACCAACAAATGTTAATATTTAAGCAACTAATCATGAGTGATATTCACTTCTTAATCAGGCTTTTAAAATTTAAAAGACGAAAATAATATCCTTACTCTTCTACATAAATTCGTTGCAAACGTTTGGACATGGAGGTTAAAACTTCATAGGGAATTGTTTGCATTGCACTTGCCAAATCCTCAATTTTTTGAAATTCGCCAATAATTTCAACTCGAGTTCCTTCTTCACAATCTACTTCACTAACATCAATCATTGTCATGTCCATGCAAACATTTCCAACAACTGGACAAAATTTTCCAGACACATACATTCCACCTTTTCCAAGACTTAAATTTCGTTTAAATCCATCAGCATAGCCAACAGGAATAATGGCAATTTTAGTTTCTTTTTCTGCAATAAATCGTCGGCTATACCCAACGCTTTCTCCCTTTTTGATTGTTTTTAATTGAGAAACAATGGAAAACCATGAAATTGCAGGAAACAACATTCTTTTTAATTCTGAGTTAGAACTAATTCCATACAAGCCAATTCCTATTCTTACCATGTCAAATTGAGCACTTGGAAAACGCGTAATTCCCTCACTATTAAGAATATGTTTGATAAATGGATAAGCTAACTTTTCCGAGAAAAAACTACATACTTCTTGAAAAATACTAATTTGCGTATGCGTAAAATCTTTCGATTCATAATTGTCTGAATCCGCTAAATGAGAATAAACACTTTGAATTTTTAGTTCAGGTTGTGACAAAATTATTTCTAACAATGCCTGCTTATCTTGATTTTCAAAACCCAAACGGTGCATTCCTGTGTCAAATTTCAAATGAATCGGGTAGTTTTCTAAGGAATTATTAATAAGTGCTTTTGTAAAGCTTTCCAATAGCTCGAATGAATAAATACTTGGCTCAAGTTTGAAACGAATCAAATCTTCGAAACCATCTTCATCCGGATTCATTACTAAAATTGGAAGACTCACGCCGTGTTTTCTCAGTTCAATTCCTTCGTCAATATAGGCCACTCCCAAATATTCTACGCCATTTTTCTCTAAGTATTCTGCCATTTTTTCGGCACCAGAACCGTAAGAAGAAGCCTTTACCATCACCAAAATCTTACAATCTTTAGCTATGGAATTTCTGAAAAATGTTAAATTATTCTTTACGGCACTTAAATTTATTTCAACGCGAGTTTTATGTTTTTTCAATTGAAATAAATTGGCAATTCTTTGTATTTCTCCAACCCGAGTTCCTTTTACCAAAACTACCTGCTGATGAATTTTTTCAATTGGTGGAAGTTCATTTCCTTTTACAAAAAAACATTGATAAAGATTGAAATCGCGCAGTTTACTTTTTATCTTTTGAATTTGATTTTCATTCAATCCATCAACTCCAATAATTGCTGTTCTCAGTCTATTTTTCGCAATACTTTGTTGGTACTCTAAAGATTGACTTAAAGCATCTAAATCCACGTTGTACGCATCATTAATAATCACATTCCCATTGATCCCATCAAAGGTTTCCATACGCATAGCAAGTCGAGGCAATGTTTTTATTTGCTGAATTAATTCATCATCATTTAGATTAAATATTTTTGCAGTGGCAATCGCCAAACTTAAATTCTGTAAACTGGCAGTATCCTGAAAAGGCGAAAAATTGAGAAGTGATTCAAAGTCCTTAATGGATATTTTTTCACAATTTTTAGATAAATTTGTTGGAATATTACTGTTTACAAGTACCTTTTCACATTGCACGAATAATTTTTCTTTCTCAGCTAAATGCTGACTTTTAGAATCAAAATTTTGCGCATGAGCGGATGCAAAAGCTGTAAAAATTCCAATTTTTGCCTGGATCATCTCTGCTAAAAATTGCATTTCATTTGGCTTTGAAATTCCTGCTTCAAAAATAGCCAATTCATGTTCAGAGTTCATTTCTAGTATGGACAAAGCTACTCCGAGTTGAGAATTATAACTTTTTGGACTACGTACAATATGAAATTTATTCTTCAACAAATGATATAACCATTCCTTTACGATTGTTTTCCCTACACTTCCAGTAATTCCAAGCACTGGAATATGAAATTGTTTTCTATGATGAATCGCTAATTTTTGGAGTGCATTTAACGAAGAATCAACTAGATGAAATTGAGCATCAGGGAAATTTGATTTGGAATTTTCTATAAAGTTTTTGTCGGAAACAACAAAAATTCTCACATTTGCCAAATAAGCATCCTTGACAAAAGAATGTCCATCTCGAAAATCTCCGTACAATGCAAAAAATACAGTATTTTGAGCATTTAAAATTTTACGTGTATCGTAAGCAATCGTTTGAATGCAAAGGTCATTAATATTTCCTACCAATTCGGAATTGATGATGGAAGAAAATTCTTTAGTCGATAAATTAAGTTTCAAGACCTTTACTTTAGTTTACAAATGTACTAAAAAGTTATCTTTGTATTGAGTGAAGAATTTATCACTTTTTACCCAACCTTTTCTTGAACAATCGATCCTTCTTGGTAGTTTAATGCTTTTTTCACCGTCGTAATGATTCCTTTTTTATCAAAACCACATTCTTCATGTAATTGATCTTGTGTGCCATGATGAATGTATTTGTCTGGAATTCCAAGACGAATGACTTGTGATGAATAATTATTATCTGCCATAAATTCTAAAACAGCACTTCCCATTCCTCCCATCAAACAACCATCTTCAACAGTAATAACTTTATTGAATTTCGTGAAAACTTCATGCAATAATACTTCATCTAAAGGTTTTATGAAACGCATATCGTAATGTGCAGCAGAAATCCCGTCGACTTTTAATTCTTGAATGGCTTCTTGCGCTGTATTTCCTAAATGTCCTATTGTCAAAATTGCAATGTCTTCTCCAGAAGAAACTTTTCTTCCTGTTCCAACTTTTACAGCTTTTAATGGTGTTTTCCATTCCAACATAACACCATTTCCACGAGGATATCGAATTGAAAATGGACCCATGTTTTCTTGCTGAGCTGTGAACATTAAATTTCTCAATTCCTCTTCATTCATTGGAGCAGAAACAACCATATTTGGAATTGAACGCATGTAAGCAAGGTCATAAGCACCATGATGTGTTGCACCGTCAGCACCAACCAAACCTCCACGGTCTAAACAAAAAACAACATTTAAATTTTGTAAAGCAACATCATGAAGTACTTGATCATAAGCACGTTGCATGAAAGAAGAATAAATATTACAAAATGGAACCATTCCCTGCGTAGCCAAGCCCGCTGAAAATGTCACAGCATGTTGTTCTGCAATTCCAACGTCAAATGAACGATCAGGCATTGCTTCCATCATGAAAGTCAAGGAACAACCTGAAGGCATAGCCGGAGTTACGCCCATTATTTTTTCATTTTTCTCTGCTAATTCAACAATGGTGTGACCAAATACATCTTGGTATTTAGGTGGTTCAGGTGATTTTGGAACAACCTTAATAATTTCACCTGTTTCTTTATTGAAAACACCTGGAGCATGCCATTTGGTAGGGTTTCCTTCCTCAGAATATTTATATCCTTTACCTTTCATGGTAATGCAATGCAGTAATTTTGGACCAGGAATATCCTTTAAATCCTCCATTACTTTAGCTAAACCAACAACATCATGACCGTCAACCGGACCAAAATAGCGGAAATTTAATGCTTCAAACAAATTACTTTGTTTCAGTAAAGAACCTTTTAAAGCGTGCGATATTTTTGAAACAACTTTTTGCGCATCTGGACCAAATTTGGAAATTTTCCCTAACATTTTCCAAACATCATCTTTCACTTTGTTGTAAGTATGAGAAGTTGTTATGTCTGTTAAATATTCTTTTAATGCACCAACGTTAGGATCGATTGACATGCAATTATCGTTCAAAATGACCAATAAATTGGCATCTTTTTCAAAACCTGCGTGGTTCATTCCCTCGAAAGCTAAACCTGCAGTCATCGAACCATCACCAATGACAGCAATGTGTTGGCGATTTTTTTCTCCTTTGTAACGATTTGCAACTGCCATTCCTAGTGCTGCAGAAATGGAAGTAGATGAGTGTCCAACACCAAAGGTATCGTATTCACTTTCAGAACGTTTCGGAAAACCTGAAATTCCACCTTTGATTCTATTTGTATGAAAAACGTCTCTTCTTCCAGTCAAAATTTTGTGTCCGTAGGCTTGGTGACCAACGTCCCAAACTAATTGATCGTAAGGAGTATTAAAAACGTAATGTAATGCAACTGTTAACTCAACAACTCCAAGGCTTGCCCCAAAGTGAGAATTTCCAATTTCAGAAATTACATCAACTATATATTGTCTTAATTCATCAGAAACCTGTGGTAAATCATCCACACTGAATTTCTCCCTCAAGTCAGAAGGAATTTGTATTTGCTCTAAAAAAGAACCTGCTTTGTATGGTACCATTCAGTTAATTATTTTACAAATTTATAAAAAATCTATAAAATATACAACAATTTGTAGACTATTTGGTTCAAAAAGGCCTTCTTTTTTTAACTTTATTTAGTGAAGACTTTATATTAATTCTCAATTTCTTTATCTATTTTTGTGAAATTTCAGAATCACGGAGCAAAATTTATGGACATTAAACAAGAACGATACGACAAAGCATACCTACGTATGGCTCATACTTGGGCTGAATTATCTCATTGTTCAAGGAAAAAAGTTGGTGCAATCATTGTAAAGGATGGAATGATTATTTCGGATGGATACAATGGTACTCCTGCAGGATTTGATAATTGCTGCGAAAATGATTTAGGTGATACCCATTGGTATGTTCTTCACGCAGAGGCAAATGCTATATTAAAAGTTGCAAAATCAACAAATAATTGCATAAATTCAACTTTATATCTAACTTTATCTCCTTGTAAAGATTGCAGCAAGCTAATTTTGCAAGCAGGAGTAACTCGTTTAGTCTTTATGAATATTTACAAAGATTCTACGGGAGTTGATTTCCTGAAGGAGGCAGGTTTACATGTAACGCAAATAGAAAATCCATTTGATGAAAGATAATTCAAACAACAACTACTTACTTCCTTTCACCTTGGCATTGACATTAGCCATTGGTCTTTGGCTGGGGCATATTTTGACGCCAAACGGTAAAAACTATGCTTTGAATGCTGGAGAGGAGAAATACTCAAAGGTTAAAGACATAATTGAAATTTTAGATAGAAAATATGTAGACACCTTAAATGCAGACAAAATTTTTGAAGACGCAATTTCTGATATGCTTCACAAATTAGATCCGCATAGCAATTACATTCCTGCGAGTGAACTCAATGCAATGAATGAAATGATTGAAGGGAAGTTTGGAGGAGTAGGCGTTCGTTTTGGTGTAATTCGAGATACAATTTGCATCACAAATGTTGTTCCAGGTGCCCCAGCTGATCAAGTTGGTGTTTTGTCTGGCGATAAAATTTTAAAAGTTGATGGGAAAGCCGTAACAAAGAAAAAAATTAGCAGTGAAAAGGTAATGAAACTACTCAAAGGGAAAGAAAAAACTCCCGTGAAAGTTGAATTACTCAGAAATGGTAAAAAAATCACAAAAACGATTATTCGTGGAAGTATTCCAATTGAATCAATTGTTTGTAGCACCATGCTTTCCAACGATATTGGATACATCAAATTAGATCAATTTTCAGTTGCTTCTTCTTACGAGTTTTCAAAAGCGGCAGCTTCACTAGAAAAACAAGGGATGAAAAAATTGATTTTCGACCTTAGAAACAATGGAGGTGGAGTTTTGCAAACTGCAACAGAAATTGTAGACGAATTCTTAGCTGATAATTTACCAATTGTAAAAACCAAAGGCTCTCATTCTCGTGAAACAGTTTACAAGGCAACTGACAAAGGAATTTTGGAAAACATTGAAGTTGTGGTGTTAATAAATAGTAATTCTGCATCAGCTAGCGAGATTGTTGCAGGAGCCTTGCAAGACAATGACCGCGCAACAATTATGGGAAGACGTTCATTTGGAAAAGGTTTGGTACAAGAGGATATTTTGTTAAAGGATGGAAGTAATTTAAGATTGACCATCGCTCGTTACTACACACCAACTGGAAGATGTATCCAAAAACCATATTCTAAAGATTACGAAGAATATTATGAAGATCAAATGGAGCGCTACGAAAATGGAGAACTTTACAAGGTGGATAGTACCCTGCTCGTGGATTCATTAAAATATAAAACTCCTAAAGGAAAAATTGTTTACGGTGGTGGTGGAATTTTACCAGATATTTTCATTCCCTTGGATACAACTGGTTCGAGTTGGTATTTTACAGAATTACGTTATAGTCCTGTTTTTCAGAATTTTGCATTTGATTATTTAGCTAATAAACGTCAAAATTGGAAAAACCTCAAACAATTTAATAAAAACTTTGTGGTCAGTGATGCCATCTTGCAAAGTTTTGTTAGTTACGCTGAAAAAAACTTTAAAATTTATAAAAATACACGTGATTTGGCAATAAGTAAGCATTTAATTAAACAAAACATTAAGGCCGAAATCGCACGTCAATTATGGACTGAGCAAGGATATTACACCATTATTTCTGATTACGATAAGGAAATTCTGCGTGCAATCAAACACCTTAAACGCTAAGTTTGAATAAAGCTCAAATACATACCTTTAAAAGTAATTGCTGATTTTTTATCACTAGAAAAAATCAACAATTTATTGCTTAGTGAGTTGTGTATTGAAAAAGCTAAATCAAAGTATTTAGAAAATGATTGTTTCATTTATGGGGAAAAGCCATTTTCAGAAATAGAATTTATAGCCTTGTTGCAAACGATTTCAAGTGAAAAACTGATAGTTTTTGACCAATGGATTCAGGAAAACAAAGTTTTGTATCATTTACTGACAAAAGAAAGCTTTGCGCTGAATAATTTTGACATCGATTCCTTAAAAAATCACTTTTTATTTGCCGATTTTAAACGCTTTTTATCACCTTATTTGCTGCCACTTTTACTAAAAAATTGTGATCATAAACCTTTAAATGAATTATTGATTGTATCGTCGTTCATAAAACTTTTGGACAAAAATGCTTCTCCTATTTTACAAGACAAAATTGCTGGCGAGTTACGTAAAAAACATCAACTGATTGTTCAGAAAGCAGAAAAAGTAAGTGATGAAAAAGAATTAATTCAATCCATCGGTTTTGCTTTTTCAAATGAAGTGATTTCAATTTTGAATCATTTTGATGAGCATTATTATTCTGCTAAAGTTGAATTGATTGAAAACGGAATTCAATTTTTTAAACATCCAAAAACGACAAATAGAATTGCATTTTGGATCATCAATCAATTGAATTTACTGCAACTTAATCAAGAACATTTACAGAAATTAACTGAAATTCAACAATCGATTCGAAATGGGGAGGATCTATATTTTAAAAGAAAAGCACTGGTTTCAAACAAAATAAATTGGGTCAAAACAAGTGTGATTTTTGTTTCCTTGATGCTAATCTCTTTGGCAGTATATTATTTTCTACAAGGAAATTTTGAAGCAAAAGACATCGAAACAAAATCTACCTTTTCTAATTTTTCAAAAGAAGAACGAATAAAAATGGATTCCATCTTGAAGACAATGAAAAAAAAGGAAGAACTTGAAGAAAAGCCTTTTGATTCAGGAAATGGTTATTTACATTTGACACCTCTCGAAATCCAACTAAAAAATAGGAATCCATTTAGGAATGAAAAAATAGAAAATTTTATACAAATTTCTTCGAAAGTTCAAGAATTAATGCAAGCAAACGACGTTGATTCATGTGTAAACGTTAAAATTAAATCGCTAAATTCAATTAATTTTTTCGATTTTAAACCATTAAGTAAACAAGTGGCTCAAAAAAAGATGTATTTCAAAAATGAGTCAACTTATCAAATAATCATTCTCAATTATGAAGATAAAAAAGACAGTTTTGTGTTTTATAAAATTCTGAAACCTGAAGAAGATTTTAACTTTTTAGCAAAAGAAAATTCTTCTTTTATTTTTGTTCCAGGTAAAAATCTAAGCGAAATTATTGAAAACAAAACATCCATTCTATCTGAAGAAAGTAAATATCATTTCTGTTTTGCTGACGAGTATTTTGAGAACAATTTGTTTCAGTCATACAAGTTAAAATCTATTTCTCAGGAACAAGTGAAACTTTTGTTTAATGAATCAAGTGCGACGTCTTTTTACTTTTTGGATTTGTTTGAGGCATTTGAGAAAATTGAAAATTAACATGAAAAGCTTTTTATTTCTTTCCGTTTTTTTAAGCATGATTGTTATTGGAAAAACTCAGGATTTAGAACGATGTTTCCAAGAAAATTTTGAGGAAACAAAGTTGGAAGACGCAATTTTCACAACACAAAAGTTTTACCTACTTCAAGACTCAAGTGTTTTATTTCGTAAAATAAAATTAATTTCTGCGAAAAAGAATATCATTTCAGACCAAAGAAATGGTTTTTTACTCAGCTATCTACGAACTCTTTATTTAAATAGTGGTAAACAACGAAATTCTAATTCAGTTAAACAAAATTATCTCAAACTAATCAAAGGAATTCAATCCAATGAAGATTATTCATTTAAGCAAGAAAATTTGCTCGCATTGGTTTATCAAAGTTTAGCTGGTTTTTTACTTTTGGAAGAAGAGAATAAGGGGCGTTTTGCCTTGCGATATTATTTAAAATCTGAAATGCTTTTTAAAAAAATTGGCTATGAAAAAGCAAGTATGAGCTTTCAAGCATTATCCAATTTAGGAGAATTTTATTTGCGAATGCGTGAATATTCCACCTCTATGTTCTATCTAAATCAGGCAGAAAAACACATCGAGAAAGAAAAATGGAATTGGTCAAAAATTAATTTTTACAACAATAAAGGATTGTGCTTTGGTTATATGCGTGAAAGTCAAAAAGCCATCGAAAGTTACAAACGAATTCTTGATTTTGTTAGTGAAGAAAAAGACCGCGTTTGGTTTGGAATTTCACATGGTAACCAAGCAGCAGAATTATACAAATTAAAGCGTTTGAATGAAGCCGATTCTTGTTTACAAATTGATTTAGATTATTCGTTAAAATATAATGAAAGGCAAAGTGCTTTTGAAACCTTGTGTTTATTGATGGATATTGCGTCCAAAAATAAAAACTTTGAGAAAGCAACTTATTATGACTCAGAAATTCTAAAAATGAAGGACTTGTTGGAAAATAAAAGGTTGCAACAAACTTATTATTTAAAAAAAGCAATTTATTTATTCGAAAGTGGAAAGCATAAAGAAGCATATATTTTTTATAACAAAGGAATAGAAATCAAAAATGAACTTCAAAAGAAATTAAAAAAGAATCAAATTTTAACAGGTGCACGAGAATTTGAATTGGAACTGAAGCAGGCGAGAATGGATAAATTAAATCTTGAAAAAGAAAATTCTATTTTTCAGCGAAATTTGTTCCTTGTAATTTTACTTTTATCATTAGTCACTGTTTATTTTGTGTTTAAATCAATTTCGGCAAATAATAAACGAAAAGAAAACGAATTGAAATTTAAACAAGAGCTGCTTCAAAAAGAATTACAAACTGCCGAAAAAGAGCTATCACTTTTTAAGGAAAATAGAAGCAAGCAAAATGAATTTATTGAAAGCATCAAATCTGAACTTGAAAGTTTAAAGTCTGAAAATACTTCCTTTGATAAAATGGAGTTTATCGAAAAATTAAATAATTCTGTAATTGTTACGCAACAAGATTGGCTTCAATTTAGCACCTTATTTAATCAGGTTCATCCAAAGTTTATTGATCTTTTAAAACAAAATTTTTCCCAACTCCCAGCCAACGAGGTTCGGATTCTTGTCCTCACAAAATTGGATTATAGTACTAAGGAAATGGCGAGCATGTTGGGTGTTTCACTAGATGCAATTCATAAGTCGAGGTATCGTTTACGCAAAAAATTAGAACTACCTGAAGAGGATAATTTCTCAAATTTGATCGAAAATATCACAAAATTAACAAAAAGTTAATGTTTTGTTAATCAACTTTTTAAAAACTATTTTTCACACTGTCCAATACTTGTCCAAGTACTATTTTAGGTAGGGGAAAATTTCCGTTGTAAGTTTGTTTTGCAAAACTCAAAAAACAAATTTACCATGTTGAATTTTAATTCATTTCTAAAAAAACTAAAAAAGTTTACCATTCAAATTAGCTGTTCAATGCTATTTGTTTTCGCAGCATTTTTTGCTCATGCAGCATCCTTCTCAAGTGTACAAAGTGGAAATTGGAATGACCCTGCGACTTGGCATGCAGGAGGAACCGGTGCAATTCCAGGAGCAACGGATAACGCAACTTTGTCAGCAGGCCATTCAATTGTTGTAAGTGATAATAGAACCGTTGGAAGATTAATTGTAAACGGAACAAGTCGTTCTTTAAGCATCAATACAAATATGACTTTAACAGTTTTAGGGACAATAAGTTTGGCTAGTTCAGTTGATCAAAATTGGTGTTTGGGTGATGGATTTTTACGATTTTCTGGTGATGGCGATCGCGGAGATGGAGGTGGAGTTGCTGGAAGTGATTTAGGTTTTAGTGGTTCTGCTGCATCAATTGGTTCATATAATACAAACATAAACTTAATTGTTGATCTTACCAATTCAACAGATACAGTTAGAATTCCTCAAACTTTTGTTTGTAAATCACTAGAAATTGTACGTGGGGTTTTAAAGATTTCAAGCATTCAAATCATGACAGGTTCATCCGCTCGAAATTTGTATTTCAACACAACAGCGAATGGTACTGGTGGTTCAATTTCAATTGCTTCCAATGGGAGATTAATGGTCGGAGTAGTTGGTAGAAGAGTAAATGGCAGTAGCACAGAAGTTGCAAGTTCTTTTATTGAAACACTTACTGTAAATGGAATTTTAGAATTAAGAAGCGCCGGTTCAGGAACGGGCGGTGGGTTTGCTGCAAAAAATGTTACTGTGAATGGAACCTTTATTACCTGAGTTCGATTATTAACAATCTGATTGTCAATAACTTATCGTAAATCCTTATAAATAAGTGAAATACTTTTAGTATCTTT
>JBIKSI010000167.1:0-6234 GCA_044348665.1 Crocinitomicaceae bacterium | reverse complement strand
ATTTTGTTCCTTTTTCATATTCAAAAGTATGAAAAAATATTGAAAATAAGAAGTTTTTCAGACTTAAGTTATTTACAATCAAGTTGTTAATAACTAATTTGCCTTGCAACGGTCTTGTACTGTATATTTAGGTGGCTCAACCTTTAGCAAAACAATAGTTACGCCACAAGATACGATAACAAATCAAGGAGAAATGAATGCTTTTATGAGCAAGTTTGACAAGAAGGGAAACCTCCTTTGGGCAAAAGCTACTGGTAAAAGTAATGGTGCAGATCCTGCAAATGGTACGAGAGAATTTTTTGTAGATGAACTAGGAAATGTCTTCTGCACCGGTTCAAATTGGAGTGAATTTGAATTTGCTGGAAAAACAATAAAAAACGTGGCCAGTTCTGAAGATATTTTTCTACTAAAATATGACAAAAATGGAAAAGAACTTTGGGCTGTTGACTATGGTGGCACAGGAAGAAACGCAGGTAGAGGAGTTACTTCAGATAAAAACGGCAATATTTTTCTGACGGGATCTTTTGATGAAAAACAACTTAAAATTGAAAATCACACACTTTCAAATAAGGGAGATTCTGACATCTTTATTGTGAAATATAGGGGTGATAAATAATAATATACTTGGAAATTCAAACAGAATCTCAGCATATTAAGTAACTTGTTGAGTTACTATCTCATGAATTTTAAATTAGATAAATTTGCTTCAATTGGCACCTAAAAAGTTATTGAGAAATCTGTTAAAAGCAAATTATTTATTTTTTTAATTTACCTCTAAAACATGCTCTTTTTGATAAGTTAGATTTTCAGAATAGTCAAATTATACTAATTTTGCCGTTTTCAGATATTCAAAATTATTTGAAAAAGACTGAATTTAGAATAAGATTGAGATGAGTAAAAAAATAGAAGCACAGCAATTTGAAATAAAAGATTTCACTTACGATTTACCTGAGGAACGCATTGCAAAATATCCTTTGGAGGAAAGGGATTTAAGTAAATTGTTGGTTTATAAAAATGGAACTATTTCAGAGGACAGATACAAAAACCTGGACCAGCACATTTCAGAAAATGCCCTATTCTTTTTTAACAACACGAAGGTTATTCAAGCGCGACTATTTTTTAACAACACAAGTGGAGCCAAAATTGAGATTTTTTGTTTGGAACCAGGCCTTGAGAATGCCGAACCATCTTCTGCCATGCTTAAAAAAGCAAATGTAGAATGGGAATGTTTAATCGGACGTCTTGCGAAATGGAAAGAAAAAACAATCAGCATTAAACGCAATGACTTCACTTTAAATGCTGAAATAGTGAAGCGAAATGGACCGGTATTTACCATTAAATTTAGTTGGGATCCAGAAAATTACACATTCGCAGAAATCTTAGAACAAGTTGGTCAAATTCCGATTCCACCGTACTTAAAAAGAGAAAGTGAGGCGATGGATACTAACAGATACCAAACGGTTTATGCCGAACAAAAAGGTTCTGTGGCCGCACCAACTGCTGGACTTCATTTCACAGATCAAATTTTTGAAAAGCTAAAATCAAAGAATGCAGAAATTGATTATGTTACACTTCATGTTGGCGCTGGTACTTTTAAACCTGTTAAGAGCGAAACCTTGGAAGGTCACGATATGCACTCCGAATGGATAGAGGTGCACAAGGAATCAATTGAGAAGATGATAAAACAATTTTCCGATAAGGAAACAAGTAAAAATATTGTTGCAGTGGGAACAACTTCCTTGAGAACGATTGAAACCTTATATTGGATGGGCGTTAAGGCAAATCAAAATTTAAATGCGAGCATCAAGGAATTGGAAATTAAACAGTGGGATGCTTATGAACTTTCACAAGATTTACCTGCAATTGATTCATTATCAGCCTTATTAGCTTGGTTGAATAAAAATAATTTAGATCAACTTATTTGCAAAACACAAATACTAATTGTCCCGACTTATAAATTAAGAATTGCTGATGCACTTATTACTAATTTCCACCAGCCAAGTTCTACCCTTCTTTTGCTTATCGCAGCAGTAGTGGGTGATGAATGGAAAAGAATTTACAAGTACGCCATGGAAAATGATTTTCGATTTTTAAGTTATGGAGACGGAAGTTTACTTTACAGTAACAAAGCTTAATAAAATTATACTTCATTATCCTCAATGCTATTCTTTTTTTGTAAAAAAGAAAAGTGAATGTGTTTATTTTGTATGTTTGTTGGAGTGATTTGTGGCGCTTGTACAAGACATGTTGGAAGGATAAGCGCTATTGAGTTGCGGATTTAGTTAATTACCACTCACCCAAAAAGAGTGACACAACCGACAGAAACCACATTTAATTTTACCCAAACGCTACCAAGCCCACCCAACAGCCAAAATAAAAAATCAACTGTTAATAAAAAATCAACCTGTCATTTGTAAATATCAATATGACAACTTATATTTGACAAATGATGTCAAGTAAAATAATTCAAATGGAAACCGTTGGACAAATTATCAGAGCAAAAAGAGAAAGTTTAGGTTTACTGCTACGACAAGTAGCGTCGTATCTCGATATTGACCAAGCAATTTTGAGTAAAATTGAACGTAACGAGCGGAAACCAACAAAACAAAATATCATCAAACTTGCCGAAATTCTAAAAATTGACGAAGAACATTTATTAGTTCAGTTTATTAGCGAAAGAATTGCCTATGAAATTGCAGACGAAGATTGTGCAAGTAAAGTTTTAAAAGTTGCGGAACAAAAAGTAAAATATTTAAAATCTAACTTAGTAAAAAGCTAAACTATGCGAACAGAAACAATAGAAAGAGAATTAAGCGTAGTCGAAGAACCGCAATTGGATTTTTTATACTATCCGAAAACAAGTATAAAAACTAGCAAAGAAGAAAAGAAAGAAACACTAAATGTTCTTTCACTTTTTTCAGGTTGTGGTGGAATGGACTTAGGTTTTGAAGGTGGTTTTTCGGTTTTACAACAATCAATAAATGAAATTTTAACCCCTCATTTCATTGAGAAAATAGAGAATAATGGTTTTGTTCAATTAAAAAAAACAAAATTCAAAACCGTTTTTGCAAACGATATTTTGACCGATGCAAGAAATGCTTGGGTTAATTATTTTTCAAAAAAAGGACACAATGTGGAGGATTTTTACAAAGAGAGCATTGTAGATTTAGTGAAAATGTATCGCAATGGTGTGAATGTTTTCCCCGAAGAAGTTGACTTAGTAACAGGAGGATTTCCATGTCAAGATTTTAGTATTGCTGGCAAAAGAAATGGTTTTAATTCTCATAAAAATCATAAAGGACAACTGATTGAAAAAGAAACCGCTTCTGCTGAAACTCGCGGTCAACTTTATATGTGGATGAAAGAAGTGATTGAAATTACTCAACCTAAAATTTTCATCGCAGAAAATGTAAAAGGACTTGTAAATCTTGGAGATGTAAAATCTATTATTCAAAACGATTTTTCATCAGCTAACGGAAACGGCTACATCGTACTTGACCCACAAGTTTTACATTCGGCAAATTTTGGTGTACCACAATCAAGAGAAAGAGTAATTTTTATTGGTATCAAAAAATCCGCTTTGAAAAAATCTGCTTTGGAGGAATTAGAAAAAGAAACGATTTCGGAACAATATAATCCTTATCCAAATCCAACTCATTCTTACACAACAAAAGGTGAAAATTTGAAACATTTTGTTCAGTTAAAAGATTTGTTTAAAAATTTAGAAGAACCAGAAAATACAAAAGATTTATCGCAGAAATTTTACTCAAAAGCAAAGTTTATGGGTAAACATTGTCAAGGACAAACTGAAATAAAATTAGAGGGAATTGCACCAACAATTCGTTCTGAGCACCACGGGAACATTGAATTTAGAAGACTTTCATCAGTAAATGGTGGAACAATAGAAAAGGAATTAAACATAGGATTAACAGAAAGGAGATTAACACCAAGAGAATGCGCATTAATCCAAACTTTTCCTCCCGACTACGATTTTGTCATTGAAAATAAAAACGGAAGAAAAGGTTCCTATTTGGTTAGCCCATCACAAGCGTATAAAATAATTGGTAATGCAGTTCCACCACTTTTGGCTTATAATTTAGCCAACAGAATTGAAGAGGTTTGGGACTTATATTTTAAGAAATAAAGATGATAGTTTCAGTAAATTCAGACCCAAGCAGAAGTGAATTTGATGCGCTAATAGGCTCAACAATCGAGGAGTTGAATGTTCACGCAAAAAAATCATCAAAGAAGGTTGCAACGCTTTTAGGCAGAAATCTTGAGCCTTATGTCAAAGACGTAATGACGGATTTAGCCGTTGGAACTGTTTTTGAAAATTCAATTGAATTAATTGGTGGTCAAAAATTCCCAGATATTGTTGCAAAAAAACATTACGGAATTGAAGTTAAAACTACAACACAAAACCATTGGAAGACTACGGGAAATAGTGTTTTGGAGGGAACAAGAGTTGACGATGTCGAACGTATTTTTATGTTGTTTGCTAAACTAGCAAGTCCTATCGAATTTCGTTGTCGTCCTTATGAAGAAGTCCTTTCAGAAGTTGTAGTAACACATTCGCCACGTTATTTAATTGATATGAATTTAGAGCAAGGCAAAACCATCTTCGACAAAATAAAAATGCCTTATGACACTTTGCGTAAAAAAGAAAGTCCGATAAAACCAATTGTTGATTACTATAAAAGCAAACTAAAACCAGGTGAAGAACTTTGGTGGATAGATGCAGAAAACAACAGTAAACCGAGTAGCATAGTCATCAAAATTTGGAGCAATTTATCTATCAAAGAAAAACAAAATTTAAAAAATCGTGCAATGGTTTATTTTCCAGAACTTTTTGGAAATAGCAACGATAAATTTGGAAGATTGGCCATTTGGTTGGTAACTCGTGAAGCTGTTGTTTGCCCAAACGTTCGTGATTTGTTTACGGCAGGTGGAAAAAGAGATTATATAGTTGGTAAAAATGTATATCAAAAAGTACCAAGAATATTTCTGAACTTGTTTGACAATATTCCAAATATCATTGACACTATTTTGCAAACATCAGCTTTTGAACTTTCGGAATATTGGGAAACAACAACAACCGAAAAAACAAAGATTTTTGATTGGATAGATTTAGTTTCTATACACGCAAAGAAAATTCAAGATGCAAAACATTTAAACATTAAACAAATATTGACCAAACTAACTCTAAAATAGCCAACGTAACAAGAATAGACAACAAATAATAAAGAAAAAATACCCCAGAAAAGAAGGGCGACGTGCTAACAAACTCTTAGCTCCATTTTTCTGACGCAGGCGCAACAGAGAAAAACCTCACCAAGCACCACACCAACAACAATCCCCATGAAACAAACACTAATTCAAACCTTACTCCTTCTATTGCTGTTTTCTTGCACGAGCAAATCAGTGGAAAGTGAGTCTAAAAACCCCCCTTCAATTAAGTTCTCTAAAGATAATGAACTCCAATTCACTTTTATGGTGTTTGACAAATCGAACATGGAAATATTTTTTAAAAGATATGAGCAATTCGAGGCTGAAAATAAATACTTTAAAAATGATATCGAGCAATTAAAAAAATCAAACTATTCCAATGAAATAACAGGGCGATTTAAGTCTTTTAAACAGCATTCAGAGCTACCAAACTATGAAGACTTTGAAATTGCTATTGACGATTTGAATAGAAAATATTACGAAAGTGATGATGAATATTTTGAATTTTGTATTCAGTATGTGTTCTTTAATCAATGTTTACCAAAGGAAATACAGAACAAATGGACTCAAACTATTGAAGGAGACTTTAAATTCAACTATACCTTCATGTTTTTACTTCGTGAAAAGTGCAAAATTATCGATCAAATGATTTACGGTGAAATTGGCTATTGGGACAAAAAACTAGAGCCTATATTTTTTGATCACATCTTTAACGAAATAACCCCAGAACGTGCAAAGAAAATTAAAGAAATTCTTCTAAAGGATGTGATCTTTAATGATATTCATATTCGAAGTGAACGCGATAACTTTATCTACCTTTTAGACCAAACGATCAATGAAAAATGGAGGTTAATATTAAGTGATTGGAATTAAAATTTTTCTTAATCCTACTTTGTCAAATTAACTTGGAGGTTTTGAGTTTATAGGGTCAAAATATTTTTCAAGATGAGTAATTGCCATTTCTATTGCTTTAAGTGGATTGTCCCAATTTGATTTTATTGATGAGGC
>JBIKSI010000166.1:0-6249 GCA_044348665.1 Crocinitomicaceae bacterium | reverse complement strand
ACAACGAAAGAAGACATGAATCCTTAAATTATCTAACCCCAAATGAATATTTTTATCAAAACAAAAAAGTGTCCTAAAAACACCTTAACTTTGATAAAAAGTTGTCCAAGATTTTGGGACTATTATAAACCATACAGTAAACAATGTAATGATTTATTTTTTTCATTTTTTTTCATGTTTTAATATTCCATCACTTGTATGTTTCTTTACAATTATAAAGTTTGGTCAAAAAAAGTCTTTGTTCACAGCAATCTGCCAAAATAGCAGCCTTTCCAAAAATACAAACTTTGTTTAATAAGTTACGAGTTTATTTGTATTTTTTATAACTTTTAATCCATCTTCTTGGTCTTGCTGATTTGACAGTAAAGACTAAACCTTAGCGCAGTAATGGAAATCAATCCTAAAAAAGATCATAATTACAATTTCCTCCTGAATTTCTATTCACAAGGCCATTAATAAATTAAATCTTACAATGCATTTACAGCATTTAATTTAAAATCTGATGTTGTATGAAATGTCAATTCAGGGTAATCTCGTTCTGCCATTTGAAGTAAAAATGTGGTTTCTGCAAGAAAAACAAAATTATCATCTTTGTCTTTGGCAATATTACCTGTTTTGGCTTGTAAAAAACGTGCTAATACTTCTGGATGATCTGTTGTAATCCAACAAGCTTTGAAATAATTTTTGGGAACAAATCGACAAGACGCACCATATTCATGCTGCAAACGATGCGCAATCACTTCGAATTGTAGTTGACCAACCGTTCCAACGATTTTTCGGTTTCCTGGTTGTTGAATGAACATTTGAGCAACACCTTCGTCTGTCAATTGGCGAATTCCTTTTTCCAATTGTTTTGATTTCATTGGATCTAAGTTCTCCAATTCTTGGAAAATCTCTGGTGAAAAACTCGGGATTCCTTTGTACATCATTTTTTCTCCTTCGGTCAAGGTATCTCCAATTTTGAAATTTCCTGTATCGTATAAACCAATCACATCGCCAGGAAATGCTTCATCGATCACAGATTTATCTTGTGCCATGAAGGAAGTTGGATTCGGGAATTTGAATTTTTTGTCCAAACGAACGTGATTGTAAAACGTATTTCGTTCAAATTTTCCAGATACAATTCTTAAAAAAGCGATTCTATCTCTGTGTTTTGGATCTAAATTCGCATGAATTTTAAAAACAAAGCCTGAAAATTTATCGTCAGACGGATTCACAAAACGCAAATCAGTTTCTCGTCCTCGTGGTGAAGGGGAAATTCGAATAAAAGTATCCAATAATTCTTGAATTCCGAAGTTATTTACAGCTGAGCCAAAAAATACTGGCGCCACTTCACCTGAAAGGTATTTTTCACGATCAAAAGCATCGTAAACACCTGCAATCATTTCCAATTCTTCACGCAATTCATTCGCAGGGTTTTCACCCACTAATTCATCAAGTTCAGAAGAATTAATATCTGATAAGGAAACTATTTCTTTAGAGATTTTAGTTTTATTTGCTTGAAAAAGATTAATGTTTTGGTCGTAAATATTGTAAACTCCTTTAAAACGATCACCCATTCCAATTGGCCAAGTAAGAGGACGAACTTTGATGTCCAATTTTTCTTCTAATTCATCCAATAGTGTAAAAGCATCCTTCCCTTCTCGGTCCATTTTGTTTACAAATATGATAACTGGAGTATTTCTCATACGACAAACCTCCATCAGTTTTTCCGTTTGCGTTTCAACACCATTGGCACAGTCGATTACTAAAATCACACTATCAACGGCAGTCAATGTTCTGTATGTATCTTCGGCGAAATCCTTGTGCCCAGGAGTATCTAAAATATTTACTTGTTTTCCGCCATATTCAAAAGCCATCACAGAAGTTGCAACAGAAATCCCTCTTTGTTTTTCAATTTCCATGAAATCGGAGGTTGCGGTTTTTTTGATTTTATTATTTTTCACTGCACCAGCTGTCTGAATCGCTCCACCAAAAAGCAGTAATTTTTCAGTTAAAGTGGTTTTACCAGCATCTGGATGGGCTATAATTCCAAAAGTTCTTCTTTTTTCTATTGCTTCTGTGTTTTTCATATCTCTAAATCGCTGCAAATTTACTGAAAATAAAACTATTTTGAAAATTTCAAACTATCTTGCTAATTATTTATTTGACTTTCCTTCAGAATTATAGTAAATTTGTGTAAAATTAAAACATGAAATATTTACTAAGTGTTCTAGTCTCAATTAATTTATTTTTCTTTCAAGCTCAAACGTTGGAGCAAAAAATTGCAAAAATTGATCGAAAAATAGACTCCATTAATAATATAAAAGACAATTTGTACCTTCAAAAAGAAGATTTAAAGCTTACTTGGGTGCAAGAAAAAATGATGGAAATTGGTTTGCCAAAAAAACAAGATACGTTAAAAATTAAAGAAGAAATTGTAAAACATGCTGCTTTAATTTTGTCCTACAACGAGGCTCACAAGCAAGCGAATTGGGTCATGCATATCATTACACCAGATATTATGGAGGGCAATACTTCAAGAACAAATGATTTTAGAATCGACGAAAAAGTGAGTACCGGCTCAGCTGAGGAAGCAGATTATTTTGTTCGTACCATGAATGAGGATAGCACATTTAGCTACGATGGATTTGGTTTTGACAGAGGACATTTAGCACCATCTGCTGATTTTAGATGGTCGGCAAAATCCTTGTCAGAATCCTACTATTACTCAAATATGTCGCCTCAAAAAGCAGATTTCAATCGAGGAAAATGGGCAGAACTAGAAGGTTGGATGCGTGAATATGTGGAAGAAAACAACACGCATTTAATAGTTTACACTGCACCAATTCTCAAAGATGATTTACCAAAAATAGAACGTGCAAAAAACAAACCTTCTATTCCAAAAGAATATGTGAAAATTGCTTATGACCCAAAAAATAAGCGCGGAATTGCCTTTTTAATGCCAAACCAAAAAATTGAAAAACCAATTGAAAGCTTTGCGGTAAGCATAGATGCAGTAGAAGAAAAGTTGGCATTTAATTTTTATCCGAATTTAGTCGATTCAGTCCAAAAACGAATTGAAAGTAATTTTGAATTAATTTATTGGATGCCTAAAAAAGAAAAAGGCGATGTGCTTGCGCTCACTGAGAAAGAAATGCCAAAAAGTGCAATAAATACCTATGATTTTAAAAATTTTATTGGTGACTCTAAAATTAGAACGGTTTGTGGCACAACTGTAAGTATAAAAAAACATGAAAAAGGTCACGTTTTTATCAACTTAGATAAAAAATTCCCTAATCAGATATTTTCTGTTTCCATTTTTAAATCGAGTTTAAAAAACTTTTCTTATGAACCAGATGTTTATTTAGTCAACAAAAAGGTTTGCTTTACAGGGAAAATATCCGAACACAACGGTACAGCTTCCATGATTATTGAAAATGAAAAATCAATTCAAGTGTTAGATTAAGATTTTTTATTAACTTTGTGATATGAAATTCAAATTTCTTGCAATACTATTAATTTTTTCCTTCGGCTTTTTGCTGTCTCCGAAAGATTTGTGGCATTCTTGCGATGAAATTCACCATTCACATCAAGAAGAAAGAAATCATGATGAATTTTCAAATTTTGAAAGCTCATGTTCAATTTGTGACTTCGATTTATTTCAACTTGACTACGAAAATTTCACACAATTATTTTTTGAAAAAAGTGAGGGATCTGTAACTAGTTCGCATTTCACTTCTTTAGATTTAATTCCTTCTTCAAGATCTCTTTACCGCGGTCCTCCTGTGATTTCTTAAATTTTAATGCACATAAATGATTGGATTTTTGAAGAAATTCAAAAGTAAACAATTTGTATACCATTGTAATTTTGAATATTCATAAAACATCATTGTGCATAACTTAACTATCTCTTAAATCAAAGTATTTAAAGATAAGTTATCTTATTAGTTGGCTCATAATTCTATTCTAGTTTTATGAAAATTTGACGACATATATTTCAAAAACATGTTAAAATTTAATTTAGCATTGCTGATTTTAATCAGTAGCAGTGCTTTTTCGCAAGTCTTTAAGGGAAAAGTTCTTGATCAGCAAACAAATAAGCCCATTCCATTTGCCTCCGTTTATATTCTTGATTTTGAAATCGGAACTCAGACAAATGAAAAGGGAGAATTTGAATTCAATTTAAAATTACCTCAAAAAGTGAAGGTAAAAATTAGTGCTCCTTTGTATGAAACCCTATTTGAAAGCTTAGAAACAAATCAGTCAAAAGATTTGTATCTCGTTGAAAATCATTTAGAACTAGATGAAATGGTGGCCTCAAGTGGACAGCATGAATCAGAATTAAAAAATGTCAATTCCTTAGAAGTTCGGAAGATGGACGAGTTAAAATCCATTCCAGGCACAAATTTGGGAGAAGCCTTGGCTACTATTCCAGGCGTTTCAATTTCAAGCACTGGAGGAGGAATTTCAAAACCGGTCATTCGTGGATTGCAAGGAAATCGTGTTGTCACTTACCTAAATGGATTAAGGATTGAAAATCAGCAATTTGGAGGAGATCATGGAATGGGTGTTAATGACTTAGGAATTAATCAAGTTGAAATCATAAAAGGACCTTCTTCCCTGCAGTTTGGAGCCGATGCTTTAGGAGGAGTATTGTATTTTTCAGATGACAATTATGCTGGGCAAAATACACAAGAAATTGAAATTCAGTCCATTTTAGAATCAAATACTTTAGGCCATAACAACCGTTTGGAATATAAATTGTCAAAAAAACATGTTCGCTTTAACTTATCGGGCTTGTATTCAAATCAAGCGGATTATAAACTTCCTTCTGGCTTATTTGCTGGAAATTCAAGATTTTCTGAACAAAACATCAAATTAGCACTCTCTTTTAATCAGAAAAATTGGATCACACATCTTAGATACAATTTCATAAACAATAGAATTGGAATTCCAGGTCATACGCACGATTCTATCATTGATGTGAGTGAATTTCAATATTCATATCAAAGTAGAAATCAAACTATCCCTGCACAATTAATTCAAAATCAATACCTTTCTATTGATTCAAAGTACTTTTTCAAAAAAGGAGAACTTAGTTTATTATTAGGAAGAACACTCAATAATTTGATTGAATTAGAAGATAAATTGACGATTCCAAGTATCAATATGAATTTAAGAAATTCACTTTATCATTTAAAATATTCCTACTCTTTCTCACAAAAACTTTCAATTCTAGCTGGATTTCAAGGAATGTATCAAGAAAATTTAAACGATAAATTCGCTGAGGAATTATTGATCCCAGATGGAAAAACTTTTGATAATGGTGCATATTTCATTTCTTATTTAGAACACAAAAAATGGAACTTTCAGGCTGGAATAAGGTATGATAAAAGAAACATAAAAAGTTTAAGAGAATTTAAAGGAAATGATTTGCTTTCAAAAAAATATGATAATTTGAACTACTCTTTAGGAGCAGTAAGAAATTCTAAGAAAACAAGGATGCGATTCAATTTCTCAAACGCCTACCGAACGCCGCATTTTTCTGAATTAGTTTCTAACGGAACGCACCATGGATCGCTTCGATACGAAATTGGAAATAAAAATCTAATTCCAGAAATTGCGACTCAAATGGATGCATTATTTGAATTTTATAATGAGCATATTTCATTTAGCATTAATCCATTTTTCAACTCGATTCAAAATTACATTTATGTAAATCCAATTGATTCATTTGTAGGCGCATACAAAGTTTATCAGTATGAGCAAGAGGAAAATGTGCAATTATATGGTGCTGATTTTGGAATTCATTATCATCCGCATTTCGCACATTATTTGCATTTTGAATCCTCTTATTCCTTTCTAAAAATGGAGAGTAAGCAAGGGAATAATTTACCACAAATTCCTCAAAATAGAATAAATACTTTTCTAAAATTTAATATAAAAATGAAAGGTAAAATTAAAGTAGATCAATTCGTTCTAAGTCATAGTTATCACTTCAAACAAGATCATGTCGCTTTTTATGAAACCAAATCAAAGGCTTACAACTTGATTAATTTATCTATTAAAACAAAAATCGAAACAAAAAATCCTTTTGAAATAGATTTTGCAATTAGAAATGTCTTAAACGAACAATACATAAATCATTTGTCAAGGCTTAAAGACATTGACCTTTCTAATCAAGGAATAAATTTTCTGTTGAGTTTAAAATGGACTTTACAGTCAAATTTAAAAAATAAGTAATCCCTTAAAATAAAATAAATATGA
>JBIKSI010000165.1:0-6252 GCA_044348665.1 Crocinitomicaceae bacterium | reverse complement strand
ACTTTTTTTCACTATCTTTGATACTCATACTTTTTTCTTTTTGCCGATTGAAAAAGTACGAAAAAAAGGGCTAACTTCAAAAATTAGCCCTTTTCATTAAAATATTTTAGTCGGTTAGTAGTGAAAATATATTTTTATTATTCTAATTTTCAGTCAATTCATAAATGATAAATCAAGCCAATGTGAGAATTAAATGCACTTGTGCCTCGCTTAGTAACAAGTTCTGAACTAGCATTTATCAAGGATTCATTTTTTGGAGCAAATAAGTATGGAATATAATTTATACGCACAAAACTAGCTAAATTTTTATTTTTCAATAAGTAATAAGCCACTTTCGCGCCGCAGTTTCCACCGATTCCCCATGACCTAGCCCTTTTATCGTCCATTACAAATGCTTCACCATTTATTTTTCTCGTCAAAAGGCTTGAACTTAAACCTAAAAACAGTTCTCCATAAAAATTTTTAAACCTTTCAGGATGTTCAAAATGAAAAAAATAGGCAACATTTTGCAGATGAAACTGAAAGAGTTTTTCATAATTTTCATTGCTTGCAAAGCTTCTGAAGTTTGAATAAGAGATACTAATTCCTTGTTTAAGTTTTCTTTCCTTAGCAAATAAATAAGATGCTTGAATATTTAAGCCATGAGTGAATAATGCTTGCTTCTCAACTAAAAACGGCCGATTAAAATTATAACTTTGAATGGCTTTGTCGAGTTGTTTCGAATAAAGATAAGAATAGGCTAATCCACCTGAATACTCTTGTGAAAAAGCTTGCTGAAATACTAAACTTAATAGAAATGAAAAGATTAACTGTTTCATTTTACAATTCCTTCAAATAGATCAATAACAGCTTTGTATCCAGATTCTATGGCTCCATGAACTGTTTGATGATGTCCGTTAATATTCATGGCTTCACCAGCGAAAAAAAGTTTATTTTCAATTGATTGTGCCGCAATTTCACGTGCATTTCCCATTCCAATTGTGCTGAACCCATAAGCTCCTTTAATATAAGGTTTTGCTGTGTAATCATGTACACTTGAGGAAATAAAATTGGCACTTGCTTGTCCATTGTATATCTGATCTAGTTCTGCTAATAAGGCATTTGTTATTGCCTCATCACTTCCTAAAGCATGAAGGTTTGCAGCCTGATCTCCCATTACAAAAGCTAGTAATACATGGTTTGAGGTCTTTTTTCCAAGTGTGTCGTCTGCATAAGCTCCACAAATCAAACCACCATTCAACACATTCTTGTAAAACTTGTTGCTAAATTTCAAAAAAACTTTCATTCCCGGTCCCATACCAAATTTTGCAAAAGCTTCTGTTTTGGCAATTGGAAGACTTGGTGAAAAACTTATTTCATTTAGTTTTAAAATTGAAATAGGGACAGCAATAATCACTTTATCAGCTTCATAAACTGAATTGTTTGCGTCTTTTATGCTAATTTTATCATTGGCATAGTCAATCGTTGTAACCGGGCAATTGTACTTGATTTGTGAGATTACTTCTTGAGCTATGTATTTATCTAGTAAATCAAAATACGATTCTTCAAACTTAAAATCTTCGTCTCCAGAGGCCCAATTTTCCTCATCTTTACTGTTCCAATAAGCTGAAAGTAATGTTGCTGAAGCTCCTTGATCACCTGCAATTGCTTCAATAATGGCATCGTATTCTGTACCTAAATTTTGTTGATGTGCATAGTCTTTGAAAGAAATGTCGGGTAAATTTTCTTCTTCAAAAATGAATGGATCTTTTGGCAGTGAGTCACGGATTTGGTTTTCAAACCAATAACTTAATTCTGAGTCATCTAAAGTTGTTTTTACTTTTTTGGATGTAACTAAATCGCCAACAATACTGTTCCTGCCATGCATCCATTGTGCACCTGTATCTATCGTGTAATCAGCAAATCCAGTCAATTTACCCATTCTACCACCGTGAACATGTGATGCTTCAAGTATGGTAAAATTTACTCCTTTCGACTTCAATATATATCCAGCATACAATCCAGCTGCTCCGGCACCGATAATGATGACATTTCCATTGTAGCTTTGATTCTCAAATAAGCTTTCTTTTCGACAAGCGTCTAGTAGGGTAGAAGGAAGTAAAATCCCACCAAGAGAAACAAGACTTGTTCGTTTTAAAAAATCTCTTCTTCTCATGGATTAAACTAATTTTAATTGTGAATATACTTTTGCTATTAAATCTCTTTTTTCTTTAGTCGTGTAATAGTTTTCGCTTAATTCTATATTCACAGCAATTTTACCATCTTGAGAAATCACTTGAAGTTCAAAAATTGGTAATCCTTTTTCGTCCTTTCTGAGACTTGGATATTGTTCATCAATGTTTACATATACATTGGAAAGCTCATTTTCATTGATTTTAGCTTGTATTTCAAGGAGAACATGTTCAAGCATATTCATTAATCGGGCACGTTTTGTTGAAATTAAGAGATCTTCGATTGTTTCATAACCAAAATCGTCTCTCAAATGCACAAATAAAATATCGATTATTCTATCAATGGTATTGTAATCTATTGTATAATAGCTAACTGCCAATTCTTCTTTAAACAAAACCAAATAGATATTGAATTTGTCTGAAGGATAATTGATATCTCTTTTGAACAACAAATCAAAGTCTTAATGTGTTAAATTGAATTGCCCATTACAATTTAGTTTTTCTAATAATTTGTCGGATAATTCGAATAAATCTATTTTTGGTGGACGGGTCATAATTATGTTTTTACCAAGAAGTAATTTTTAGGTGAAGTGTATCTTTTTCAAGTTTATTGATCAAGATGTTTTCAGCATTATTAGTAGTAAGGTTTGTATAAACTTCGCTTTCCCAATTACCTTTTGTGATTTTAAACTCCATCGGAAATTGAACTTTGATCCTTAATTCTCTTTCATAATCAGATATTACATTAAATTTTACTGCAGAAGGATTCCAGTTCCCTAGACTTTTTTGATTTCCAGAAATATATGCTTCATCTTCTTTGTTTAATACAGTTAATTTAATCGTTATTTCTTTTGAATCACCACTCGGAAAACTTGGATTTTTTTCAATAAAAAGATGCAAAAGTTCAAGTGCATCGCTAAGCGCAGGTAATACGGTTTTTAGATGATTATAAGTTGGAAATTCTTTATAAACTAGGCTGTATTTTCCTAAATTTGCTGATTTTTCTATAAATTCATTTAATTTATCGTAAGATTCTTCCCATTTTTTGCCAAATATTTCTTTTTCATTTGCTTCACTAATGTAGATAAATTTAGGGTCAAGTGTTTCTTCAAAATTAAAGTTAGTAAAATCTTCCAATAATCTGTTTTTATCGTAAGCTAAATTAGGAGAAATACAAATAGTTCCCTTAAATGTTTCTTTGGTTTTTATTGCTTTGTCCAATATAAATGAAGCACTTAAGGAATGTCCAACAGCATAATTTTCTGTACTTGTTCTGAAATTTGTAGTTACAAAAGGCATTACTTCTTCTTGAATAAAACGCCAGAAATTTTCAGCATTTGGTTTGTCTGTGTTATATTCTTCTAGGGAAACGTTTATTGGTTTTGGTAAAAAATCGCTGTTGCGATAATACTCTTGTTCAACATAAGCAGGAGAGGAGATGCCAACTACAATAAATTTCTTTTTGAATGAAATACAATCCATCGCAGCATGTACCAAATCAAAAATAGCTCGATGTTGCGCATCAAAGACATAAATTACATCAAATGAAACTAATTCTCGTTCTTCATATTCAGCAGGTAAATAAATGTAAATTGGTCTTTTTTGTTGTAAAACTTTTGAATCTATCACTAATTCTTTGATTTGTGCCGTTTCTTGAGCATAAATACTTCCAATTTTACAAAACAGTAAAAGCATTAAAATTTTTAAAAGTGTTGAATTGTTCATTTGTTGAAGCTTAAAGTTTTTAATATCATTCGTAATTTTCATCTAAGATCTCTTTAATAGTTAGTTTTCCATTCTTTATTTTTTTATTATTTAAATTAATTCTAACCAAAGAGTTCCATCATCATTTCCTAAATATCCCTCTTTATTTTTGAATTGAATGGAGTAATTAAGAAAATTTGTATTGGTTGAAAATGGATGATTAAACAATTTTGATTCAATTTTAGAAATTTCTCTTGTTTTCTGCTGGTTTAAAATGCTTGTTTTATTTTGGTAATTTGCATAAAAACCCATTGAATCGCGATAAATGCAAATCGAATCTTTTGTATATTCAAGGTCTCCTGATAAAAATGTGGTTTTACATGTATTGTAAGTATATGATTCACCGATTTTTAGTTCATTGATCATCGTAAAGTCTTGTTGAGCAATACCTAGGAAGGGAAAAATAAAAACAAGCAAAAAAATAACTCTCATTTTTTAATAGTTTTATTGTGCAAAAGTGTTTTTACCCATGAATCGTTTCCTCTTTCCCGTAATTCTGAATCACTTCTGCTTCGTAAGCCAACCATTCGTTCCAACGTTTATTGACATCAATTGATCCACCATATTTGCGCGCAAAGCCTAAAAAGGTAGTGTAATGTCCTGCTTCAGAAACCATTAAATCATAATAAAATTGAGCTAATTCTGGGTCAGATATTTTCTCTGAAAGTAATTTGAATCGTTCACAACTTCTTGCTTCAATCATGGCCGAAAAAAGCAGTCTGTCAACTAAGCGTTGTTGTTTGCTTCCTCCTACAGTCATAAATTTATACAATTCGTTTACATAACTGTCTTTTCGTTCAGGACCAAGCTCATAACCACGTTTTTTGATAATTTCGTGAACCATCTGAAAATGTTCTAATTCTTCCTTTGCTAAAGCTAATAAATCTGTCACCAAGTCTTCGTGTTCTGAATTATTTGCGATGATCGTAATGGCATTTGTTGCAGCTTTTTGCTCACACCAAGCGTGATCTGTTAAGATTTCAGAGATATTTGTTTCAACGATATTCACCCAGCGTGGGTCTGTAGGAAGTTTTAAACCAAGCATGTTTTTTAATTTAAAACAAAATTAATTTATTATTCAGTAAAATGCCGTTTATTTCGATAAAATATATTCCTTTACTTAAATTCATTTCATTTATATCGACACTATTTCCATTAAATTCCATTAATTTTTGCGATTTACCATAAATATCTAAGATTTTTACGCTAGAATTTTTTAAATTTTTATTGAAATTCAAATGTGTGCTATTATTCAATGGATTAGGGTAAAACAATAATTCTTGAATGTCTTCAAATTCTTCAAAACCTGCTGATGTGCATGCTAATTCACAATTTTGAGAAGAAGATATTCCAACAGAAGCATCAACAAGTGCTTGAAATTCATTTGCATCTTGGCAAACATCTTTGAGATAATAATTCAACCAAGGTAATAACAATGCGAAAGTGATGTTTTGTTGTTCGCTAGCCGAAATAGTTGGAGTAGGTGTACAAGTAAGTTCTCCAAAAGTGCAATTAAAATTAGAACTAGCAAATTGACAATGACTACCACCCGTTATGTTTATTAATGTTTTACAAGAAGAATTAAGTGCTTCATGCATAGGAATTTGATGATCTATAGGCGGGGCAACACAATCATTCACACCAGAAAAAGTTAATGATGGTATTGTAATCGAACTCGCTGCTGTTGTTGATGAAGGATTCGTTACTGCTGGAGCAAAACTTACTAAAACATCTATAGCTGAGTTGTATTGAATTGCTAAAAAACTAGAACCACCACCCATTGAATGACCCATTACAGCTGATTTTTCGAGAACTGAGTTGTAAAAAGTTGAACTAGAATTGGTGTTTTCAGCATACATTGCGTTTACTAAATATGCTATATCTTGAGCAAAATTAGTGTGAGAAGGAGTAAATGAACTTTCTGTAGTTGGAAAAACAACAATGTAACCTTTACTTACAAGAGCTTCCCAAACCACATCATAGGCACTCCAAGTCATCACAAACCCATGACCAAAAACAAGCACAGGAAAATTTCCATTAGCAATACTTACATTATCTCCCGCTGAATTTGAGGGGTAGTAAATTTCAGAAGAAATTGACCTATTTCCTCTTGAAGCATCTATAAAGTTTTGCTGTTTGTGTCCAATTTGATAGTTTTGAGAATAGCAATTTGTTGAAAGTACAAGCGAGAATATTAATCCTACTTTGTCAACATTGAAAATTTAAAAAAAAGACGAAGACTTGCAATTGACGGATATCTTTTGCTTATCTTCGTCCTGACAATCATAGTTACAAATTTAATAAAAATTCCGCTTAG
>JBIKSI010000055.1:0-20467 GCA_044348665.1 Crocinitomicaceae bacterium | reverse complement strand
ATTGAATTTGCAAGATCATACAAATTTTCAGCACTTACTTTTGGTGAATAAGTATTAACAATCAAAAAACCTTTATTATCAAGCAATTCTGCTGCAGCTTGAAGCAATTCGGGAAGTTTTTGGTCCAAAATCCATTTTTCACCTTTAGTGCCTAAACCAAATGCTGGTGGATCCATAATGATTCCTTTGTATTTTTTCTCTCTTCGAACCTCTTTCTGGGCAAACTTAAGTGCATCTTCGTGTACCCATTTAATGTCACTTAAATTCGATGATTCCATGTTTAATTTGGAATGTGAGATAAGTTGTTTAACAGAATCAACATGAGTAACTTGAGCACCTTTATTTCTTGCGTAAAGAGAAGCAACACCTGTATATGCAAACAAATTCAAGAAGGAATCGTCAGCATGTATTTTTTCTGAAATTAAGTTCCAATTTAGGGCTTGCTCTGGAAATATACCTATGTGTTTGAATTGAGAAAACTCTAAGTTTATAAGTAATTCCCCTAAGTTAATTTGCCATTTTTCAGGAACATTATTTTGTAAGAAGTGCCAAGTTCCTTTTTTAGTGTCTTTTTCAACGTATTCCGCATGAGCAATTTTATTCCATTCTAAAAAGGTATTTTCAGATTTGAAATAAGCTTGTACTTCTGGTCTAATAAGGATTATGTCGCCAAAACGTTCTAATTTTTTCCCACCACCTGCGTCAATTAATTCATAATTTGAAGGAAAGGGAGCAAATACTTTTTGAAATTTTGTTGACATTTTGAGGGGATTATTCTTTTACCTTAAATAATAATAATTTTACTTCAATGGTTTAAATTCTACTTTCTAACTTTTTACGATTTTTGTTTATTTGAATACTTAAATCTTAATAGTTTCCCGGCAGATAGAAGAAGAAAAATACGCAAATAACACAAATTTTGTTTTCTGTAAGGATCTCTAGTCTTTTGTCTAATGTCTTAAAGTCCTAATATCCTAAAATCTCAATAGCTTTCCCGCAGATAGAAGAAGGAAAATACGCAGATACACGCAGATTTTGTTTTCTGTATGGGTCTCTAGTCTTTTGTCTTTTATCTTAAGTCTAATGTCCCCTTATCTATCTCATTTTCGGAGTTTTCACTCTTCCTTTGTGCATTTGTGCCATTCTCATTTGGTTTTTGGAAACAGCCATAGTCATTTGTTTTTGCATCATGGAAATTTGATCTTTCATCAAACCATTCTTGTCCAATTTTTTCGCTTCAGCTAATAAGGTAGTTGCCTCATTTTTTCTACCTGTTTGAGCACAAATACCAGCCAAATGTAATTTTGCCACAGCTTGATCTTGGGCTGTTCTTAATCCAAGTGACATTGCTTTTCTAAGCATTTGTTCGCTTTTTGCAAAACCTAGTTCTTGTGTGCCCAACATGGCTTTTAAGTATAAGATGTATGCATGTTGTTTTTTAGGCATTAAATCTGGGCGAGAGATTTTTTTCAAAAACTTATGTGCTTTTTCATGATTTCCAAGACGCATTTGATTTAGAGCTAAAATCATATTTTCATTTCTGAAAAAACTTAAGCCAACAAGTGCAGTTACAAAAATCATCACAATTCCCCAACCCCAATGTCCGGAGTAAAAAGCATAAACATTTACAAATAATACAAGTGCAGCAACCGCACAACGAATAATAAATCCAGTCATTTTATATATAATTAATCAATTGTTGCAATACATTTTAATTCGATAGCAATAGGAGTAGGTAAAGAATTAATTTCACAAGTTGTTCTACAAGGTTGATTGTCTTTGAAATACTCAGCGTAAAGTCTGTTGTAAGTGTGAAAATCTCTTTTCATGTTCACCAAGAAAACTGTAACATCAACCAAATTATTCCAATTTGATCCTGATTCTTCTAATATAATCCTAACATTATCAAAAACAGATCTACATTGAGCTTCAAAATCAAATTCGATGAAATTTCCATTTTTGTCCAACTTTAAACCTGGAACACCAGAATCAGTATCATCAGAACCTGCAGTTCTTGGTCCTACTCCTGATAGAAAAAGTAAATTTCCAACTTTTCGTGCATGTGGATATAAACCAACAGGTTTTGGGGCTTTTTGAGTTGAAATTCTTGAATTTTCTTCCATTATTGAATTTTTTTACAAATCTACGTATTTTTTTCGATTTTGTTATTTTGTAACACCATTAAAAACTATATCTAAAAAAAAAGAGGAACCAAAATGATTCCTCTTTTCTTCAAAAAAATTAAACTAATTAGTTTTTAATAATTGAAAATGTTTTGTTTCCTAACTCACTTGTAGTTTTAAAGAAATAAACTCCATTTTCGAAATTATTAATATCTAAAGAAATTTCACTGTTTGCATTAATAGTTGAATCAATGTTTAATGATCTTCCTTGAGCGTCAAATAATTCACCAGCAACAGAAACATTTGTTAAGTTTTTGATAACAACTTTTCCTTTTGTTGGATTTGGTTGAATTGACAATGAATTTGCATTTAACTCATCAACAGAGATTGTACTTGTTGAAAATACAGCAGGTCCAGCATATAAACTGAAATCAATTGCAGTACATAATGCATTTACATAGTACTCATAATTTGTACCAGCAGTTAATCCTGTTAAAGTGAATGGGTTTGTAGTTGCAGAAACAACTGTTCCATTTCCAGGAGTAAATCCAACTGGACCATATTCAATTGACCAAGCAGTTTCAGTTCCGCCATTTGTCCAAGTTAAGGTTGCAGTTGTATTTGTAGTTGCATTGAAACCTAAATTTGTAGGTGCATCACAAACTACAGTTGATAAACATTCAATTGAAGCATTCCAACCAAGACCAGTAACTGATCCATCACTTAAGAATACTGCAGTTAAACAACCATCTGTTGAAGTAGAAGTTACAGTACCTGGAGTAGCAGTTCCTCTATAAGAACCTAACAAGGTTGTGAAATCAAGAGAACCATTGTAGATAGCAAGTGAATCACAGCAGTTTTCAGTTCCAAATTCAGTAAATACTAATGAAACAGTTTGGTTAGCTGCACTAGGACAAATAACAATAGTGTCATTAACATTATTTGAATAATTTCCATTTGCACCACCAGCATCAGTGAATAAGTTACCACAAATAAATGGAGCTAAAGGAGTTTGTGTTGTTGTAAAAGTAAAAGGACCAGTTACAGAACTCATATCACCACCACCACAAGACGCAGACACATAAAAATCATAATCAGTTAATTCTGTTAATCCAGAAATTGTGTGAGGATTTGTTGTAGTTGTTGCAGTTGTACCAGTTCCTAAAGCAAATCCTGTTGGACCATACTCAATTGACCATTCAGTTTCGGTTCCATTTGCAGTCCAAGAAAGAGTTGCAGTAAGGTCAGTAACAGTATTTTCAACAATGTCAGTTGGGCGCAAACAAGTTACTGGATCAACACAATTAATAGATGCCTCCCAGCCATCTCCTAAAACGCTGCCATCGGTTTCGAATAAAATTGTTAAACATCCTGTTGCATTTTCTGCAATAATGGTACCTGGGTTAATAGTTCCTGAATATACTCCAATTTCTGGTGCATTAATATCTGTACCATCAAAGATTGTTAACTCATCATATCCTTCCTCTGTATCAAAAGACGAGAAAATTAATTGAACTGTTTGTGTAGCTGCATCAGTTGGACAAATTGTAACAGTATCAGAAACATTATTATCATATCCTCCAACAGTTCCATTTGCATCTGTAAACATATTTCCACAAATAAATGGAGGTAAAGGTGCTACCACAGTTGAGAATGCAGTTGGACCTTCAATTGTACTCGTTTCTGCACCACAACTTGCTTGAATATATACCTCATAATCAGTCAATTGCGTTAATCCAGTAATCGTGTAAGGATTTGTTGTTGCAGTAACTTGAGTTCCTGTTCCTAGTGTAAAACCAACTTGACCATACTCAACAATCCATTCAGTTTCAGTTCCATTGCTTGTCCAAGATATTGTCGCAGTTTGATCAGTAACAGCATCTGTATTTAATGCAGTTGGTCTGAAACAAGTAACCGGAGCAACACAGTTAATAGAAGCTAGCCAACCAGCTCCAACTACAGAACCATCACTTGAAAAACTTACAGTCAAACATCCTGTTGGGTTTTCTGCAACTATTGTACCTGGACTTGTTGTTCCTCTATACGTACCAATTTCTGTCCCATTAATATCATTGCCATCAAAGATGATTAATTCGTCACAGCACTCTTCTGTATCAAAAGCTGTAAAAACCAATTGTACAGTTTGTGTTGCAGCATCTGTAGGGCAGATTGTTTGTGTGTAATTTTCGTCGTCTGAGTAGTCACCTGCATCATTACCAGAATCTACGAAAACATCTCCACAAAATAAAGGTGTGGCAGTTGTATTAAAATTAATTGGACCACTAACTGAACTAGAATCAGTTGCAGAACACATCGCTTTGATATAAACGTCATAAGAACTTAATCCAGTTAAGCCGTTTAATGTAAAAGGGTTGGAATTTGCCACGACAGTCATTCCTGCTCCTTGTGCAAATCCTGCTGGACCATATTCAATTTTCCATGAAGTTTCACCTGAATTTGAAGTCCAAGATAAAATTGTTGAAACATTAGTAGTTGAATTAGCAGACAAAAGTGTTGGTCTCAAACATGTTGGTGCTGGAACACAATTAAAAACTGCTTCCCAACCTGCAGCTGGAATAATATCGTCGCTTACAAAAACAACTGTTAAGCAACCACCAGGATTTTCCGCTGTAATTGTACCTGGGCTATTTGTTCCAGTATATGAACCAATTAAAGGAGCATTTACATCGGCGCCATCATAGAATGAAAGGTAATCATATACACTAAAACCTGGTTCCTCAAGTTCAAATGCACTGAAAACAAGTTGTGCAACATCTCCAACATTAGCAGGGCAAAAAACAATAGTATTTGTTTCATTCACAGCATAATCTCCAGCTGCGCCTCCTGAATCAAGGAAAGCATCGCCACAAGCGTATTGCGCTGAAGCAAAGCCTTGTAGGCTAAATACTAAGCCAATAATTAAGTAAATTTTTTTCATGTGTTTTATATTTTAAGTCGTAAAGATAAAAAAAAGAATTAACATTGTAAAAAAATTAACATAATGAACTTAAATTTTTCAAACAAAACTGTTTTAGTTTGTGGTAGCACACAAGGGATTGGAAAAGCTGCAGCACTTGAATTTGCTAGCAATAATGCAAATTTGGTATTGATTGCACGAGATGAAAAAAAATTAAAAGATACCTTACAAGAACTTCAATGTGAAAATGGGCAAAAACACAGTTACTTAATTGCTGATTTCTCTAAGCCTGAGGAATTACAAAAAATCATTGAAAATTATATTTCAAATGGTGGAGATTGCCATGTTTTGGTCAATAATACGGGAGGTCCAAAGGGTGGTTTAATAATTGACGCTGTGATTGAAGAATTTACCAACACCTTTAATCAGCACTTGATTTGTAATCATATTTTGGTGCAAAAATTAGTGCCCATGATGAAAAAAAATGGTTTTGGAAGAATCATAAATGTAATTTCTACGAGTGTAAAACAGCCACTTCCAAATTTAGGCGTTTCAAATACTATTCGCGCTGCTGTTGCAAATTGGAGTAAAACCCTTGCCACAGAATTGGCACCAAGTAATATTACTGTTAATAATGTTCTTCCAGGAGCAACAAATACGATTCGTTTACAAGGAATTGCAGAAGCTAAATCTCAAAAAACGAATGAATCTGTTGCAGATATTTTCAAGGAAATGGCAGCTGAATCTCCCATGGGAAGAATTGCAGAACCTGAAGAAGTTGCAAATGCGATTGTATTTTTAGCATCACCTGCAGCAAGTTACATTAATGGAATTAATCTTCCAGTAGACGGCGGTAGAACCAAATCTTTGTAATGAAAAACATAGCTATTGTTGGTCTTGGTTGGCTTGGCTTGCCTCTGGCTGAAAACTTAAGTTCTAAAGGTTATATTATAAAAGGAACTTCTACTTCTGAAGAAAAAGTAAATTTCTTAAGGTCCCAAGGAATAAGTGCGATAAATTTGAATTTTAATCAAGAAATTGATGAAAAAAGCGCCCAATTATTTTTCAAGGATACAGAAATTTGCGTCATCACCATTCCTCCTTCGAAATGTGCGTTTAATTCATACAGAACGCAAGTGTTAAAAATTGTTTCTTTGTTTGAAACTAAATGTAAATTCATTTTTATTGGTTCAACAAGTGTTTATTCTGATGCAGTTTTTATTGCACAAGAAGATTCAAAAACAATTACAGATTTTAATTTCTCGGCTCAACTTTTTTTAACTGAAAAATCCTTGAGTAACTTATTGGGTGAAAGGCTTACCATCTTAAGATTTGCTGGACTTGTTGGCCCAAATAGAAATCCTGCCAAGTTTTTGTCGGGGAAAGAAAATCTTCCAAATGGTAAATCGCCCGTAAATTTGGTGCATTTAGAAGATTGTATTTCATTTATTGAACAAGTAATTAGTCAAAATTCTTGGGGAGAAATATATAATGTTTGTGCCAGTTTACACCCAAGTCGTGAAGAATATTACACTGCCAATTGTGTAAAGAATTATCTTCCTGCTCCAAATTTCTCAGAGGAAAATGATGAACAATTGCGAAAAATTGTATCCAATGATAAAGGCAAAAAGAAGCTAAATTTTAATTATAAATTTGATTCTCCCTTTGATTTTTAACTCGAAGTAAGGAATATTGAAAGCAAAAGTTTATTTTTGTACTTGTTTGTTTTCAATTTCATGAAATTTATTGCACCAGATTCCATAAGTATCATTAAACACCTAAGTTTTTTGCGTGTATGGAACATTTTTGTGCTTTATTTTTCCTTTATTACATCTAGAATTTTAAGAAAAAGCATTCAGTTGGGAAAAATTTTTTCCGCAAGTATCGAACCAAGTACAGCGTGTAATTTAGCTTGTCCTGAATGTCCAAGTGGTTTAAAAAGTTTTTCACGACCAACAGGAAAAATAGATCTTGAAAGTAATAAAAAGATCATTCAAGAGGTCGGGAAACAATTATTTTACATCAATTATTATTTCCAAGGAGAACCATTTTTACATCCTCAGTTTTTGGAATTAATAAAAGAAGCCAAGAGGAATAAAATTTATACGGCAACCTCCACGAATGCACATTTTATTTCTAAAGAAAAAGCAAAAGAAATTGTCCAATCAGGCCTGGATCGATTGATTATTTCGATTGATGGAATGACTCAAAAAACGTATGAAAGCTACCGTGTTAATGGTCTTTTAGAAAAAGTGATTGAAGGAAGCAAAAACATGGTGGAAGCGAAAAAAAATCTCAATTCTCAAACACCCCATTTAATTTTTCAATTTTTGGTTGTAAAACCTAACGAACACGAGGTGGATCAAGTATTTGACTTGGCAAAATCAATTGGAATTGATGAAGTTAGATTGAAAACAGCGCAAGTTTACAATTATGAAAATGGAAATGAGTTGATTCCTGATAATGAAAAATATGCGCGTTATGTCAAGAAAAAAGATGGCACTTACCGTTTGAAGGCGACAACAGGAAATCATTGCTGGCGCATGTGGTCTTCTTGCGTTTTTACTTGGGACGCACAAGTTGTTCCTTGTTGTTTTGACAAAGATGCAAGCATAAAATTGGGCTCAGCCTTAGAAGAAAATTTTAACCATATTTGGAAATCAAAAAAATATACTAATTTTAGGAATCAAATTTTAAGTGGTAGAAACCAGATTGAAATTTGTAAAAATTGTTCCGAAGGTTCAAAAGTTTGGATTTAAATATAATAATATACACATGGAAAAAACCGTCATTTTGCTAATTTTAGCTTTATCTTTTGCTTTTGAAAATAAAGCGCAAACATCTATTCCTAAAAGAGGATTTGCTGTTGATTGGATGCAACCTTTGGTGAATTCTAACCCGACAGTTGGGAAATTTGAGAAAATTGAGTTAGGAATCCATTTAACGGACTCTATAAAAAAACTCATTTCAAATTATGTAAATGAAGTTGCAAATGGTAATAAAATCAATCCTTTTAATCCGGAGGAAATCGATATTTATGTTGAATTTAAACATGCTTCGTTGTCAAAAAATAAACGTATAAATGCATTTTATTTCGAAGATTTTAAGAGAAATACTTCTAGCTCAAATGTGGAAGATTGGAACTGGAGTCAAGTGGCACAAGAAAATAAATTCAGGTTACGTTTTACTCCTAATTTAATTGGAAAATGGAATTTTATCGTTTATGTAAAAATAAAGGGCAAACAAGTAACTCAACTTGGTCCTTATGATTTTGCCTGTAAAGATTCACAAAAAGCTGGATATGTGTCGGTTGCCTCTAATAAACGATATTTGGAACTTGGAGGGAAGTCTTATTTGCCTATAGGACAAAATTTGCCAAAACCAACCTGCTACTTCAAAAAAGATGCTGCTGGTGCAATCAAGGACGATCCCTTTGGATGTTCCACTTGTCCTTGTGCAAATGTCGAAGAATGGTGTCCTCATTTGAAAAAATTGCCAATGTACCCGAAAGTTTACATGGTTTATTTAGAAGAATTGGAGAAATTCAAAAAAGCAGGGGCAGATTATTTTAGATTTATTATTTTTCCTCATACCTATGAACTTGAATACGATAAATTAGGAAACTATTACGCTCGTATGAATGTAGCTTGGGAATTAGATAAAATGATTGAAAAAGCAGAAAATCTTGACCTGAAAATGCATTTTAACATGTTTCTTGGTTATCCATTGACAAAAGCACATTACGGAGTTGAGGCTTGGGATTGGTATTCTAACAACGAATGGGATAACGGATATTGTTACCGCACGGAATTGAATATGAAAGAACCAGCTGAATTTTTAACAAATCCTGACGCTAAAAGACATTTTAAAAATAGACTTCGCTACTTAATCGCACGATGGGGTTATTCCACCTCCATTTCCTTGTTTGAATTAATGAGTGAAATCAACAATAAATTTCCAGATAATCCAAAAGAGTTGTATTTATGGCAGTTGGAAATGACAAAATACATCAAAGAAGAATTGGGTCACGATGAGCACATTTTAACCGTAAATTACCACAATGGAAGACCAAATTTGAAAGGTGGTGATGAATCTTTTTCAATTCCATACTTGGATATTTTGACATACAACATTCACCGAGGAGAAATTTATCGTTCGCCTTTGCAGGATAATTACACGATGTACCAGAAGCACAATAAACCAATGCTATTTAGCGAAGTTGGAACTGGTGATTTGGAGTTTGAATTGTGTGATAATAATTCAGAATGGTACAAAGATTTATGGGCAACAATTTTTTCGGGAACTGCATCAGCGGGAATCAATTGGAATGAGCAACACAACTACAAATTGTGGGAAAATTATAAAACGGTGAAGGAGTTTACGAAAAACATCAATTTTAATGAGTTTTCAGAACTTTATTCTTCAGTGAGCAAAAATAAATTGATTGAAACGATTGGAATGTATGACAATACACACCAAAAAGCAATTGGAATGATTCAAAATACCACTTGGAATTATTATTCTAATTCAACAGATGGACCATGTAAAAAATTAGTCATACCAAGCAAAAAATTTCAGGTATTCAAGCCTTTTAAATCGGGAAGTAAAAAGACACGTATTCAATTAAAATCGTTGAACTCAGACAAAGAATATGAATTATTGTGGTTAAACCCCTTTACAAACAAAGTGATTGAAACTGTTACAATTAAATCTGATAAAGCTGGCAAAATGGCTTTAAATTATCCTGAATTAACCAAAGATTTGCCTTTCGTGATTTATAAAATCAATGAGAAAGGAGTTGTTTATTCGAATAATGCACCAAGTAAATTGGAGGAAAAAAGTGTGAATGTTAAAAATAAAGCTACAGAATAAGTTTACAGAATTACCAAGATACTTCCCGAGCCAATCTGATTTTTCATCCAAAGTTCATTTTGGTTAATAAATGGTGATGCCGAAGGAGAAAAAGCAAAGCTTTTGAAGACCAAGCGATAGTGCAGGGATAATGTTTTTAACGACGGTTGAAGACCGTCGGTAAAGGGGATAATTGAATTGTTTTTGGAGTGTGTTTTTTGTAAAAACCATGCCAAAAACCATTTAAATTACTTGCTTGGGAAATAAAAAGGAAATTCAATAAGTTTTTGATTTGAACGAAATAACGCTTTGATTGTACAAGCAAAAACAAATTAGGTACACATGAAAAAATTAGCGATTTTATTTTTAGCACTTTCTGGTTTTGTTTTTGGACAAAAGGCAAATGAAGTGGTCGTTTCTTCGGAAATCAAACAAGTGAAATTATTTTTAACCTCTGGTGAAATGACACACAAGGCAGATGTGAAATTAAGCAAGGGAAGAAATAAAGTTATTTTCACGGGAGTTTCAGCCTATGCTGACCCTCAAAGCATTCAGTTTAAAAGCAATTCTGAATATAGATTGGTTTCTTTTTCAACGGAAATGGATTTCTTGGCGGCGGAGCAATTTAATCCTAGAATTGTGAAATTGAAAGATTCTTTGAATGTTTTGAAGGATGCTTTGCAATCAAATTCAGATATTAATAGTTCGTTTCAAGCAGAATTAGCTTTCATGAATACGAACAAGGACTTGAAAGGAAGCACTCAAAATATTACCATCGCTCAAATTAAAGAGGCTGCTGAATATTATCGAAAAAGAACCTTGGAAATCAATAAAGAGGTCAGCAAATTAAACAAGGAGCGCAATTTATTAAATGAAAAAGTTGAATTAGTTAGATTTCAATTGACTGAATTGAATTTTAATGAAAATCAGCGCAGCAATCAAGTTATTGTTTTGATTGATGTGGATCAGGCTGTAACAAGTGCTTGCAGTTTAACCTATTTGGTAAGTGATTGTGGTTGGGCAGCAAGTTACGATTTGTTTACAAACGATGTGAATCAAAAAATTAACTTAAAATACAAAGCACAAATTTTCAATAATACTGGAAATGATTGGAACAATGTCGATTTGATTTTATCAACAGCTGACCCACGATTATCGGCTTCGCAACCAACATTAGCGCCTTGGTTTTTAGATTATTATTATGGTGATGTTACAACTGGAAAAAAATCTGTGGCATCTTATAAATCTCAAGAACAAAATTACGATTATCGTTCTGAAGTGGAAACCAACCTGAATTGGGCAAATCAACGTGCGTAGGATAATTATATGTTGGAAGGCGATGTGCAAAACAATATGCAAACTCTATCTCGTGGTCAAAATGAGATGAGTAAATTTGAATCCTTAAAAAACGGAAAAACACCGATTCAAATGGAGCAAATTGAAATTTCTGAATTGACAGCAGAATTTGTCATCTCAAGTAAATTTTCTTGTCCAACCGATGGTAAACCTTATGTGGTTGACGTGAAAGATTTGAATTTGGATGCAACATTCTCTTACGTTTCTGTACCAAAATTAGACAACGGAGCATTTTTGTTAGCAAACATTGTGGGATGGCAGGATTTAGATTTGATGCCTGGCCCAACAAATGTGTATTTCGCAGGTGTTTATGTTGGTGTTTCAAATATTGATACACGAAATGTAAACGACACGCTTTCACTATCTTTTGGTCGCGATGCGAAAGTTACCGTAATGCGAAAATTGAAATCAGAAATGAGTTCCAAAAAAGTTGTTGGTTCCTCTAAACGAGAAGCATACACTTATGAGATTGCGATTAGAAATAACAGAAATACACCTATAAAAATTGATGTTTTTGACCAAATCCCGATGAGTAAAAACTCGGATATAGTCGTTACAACAGACAATATTTCTGGAGGAAAAAAGAATGCTGAAACGGGAGAAGTAACGTGGGAGGTTAGTTTACAGCCAGGTGAAACAAAAACTTTTGAATTAGCTTATACAGTGAAATATCCAAAAGATGCTGCGGTTGTTTTACAAAAATACAGAACAGTAACTAGGGCGAAATTTTAACTATTATCTCAACTTAAAACAAGAATTATAAATTGGATTTTTGAATTTGAACGGGAATATTTTGTTGTTCCCGTTTTTTGTTTCATTTTTTTTGATTTCACAAGTAAGGTTAAAATTTACTCTTTCTAAAATAAAATTGTATATTTGTCGTTTTTTTGAGAAAATAGTTTATGAAATTAGTATTAGCAAGTTTGGTTTTAATTTTTGGCACATCATTTGTCAGTTACTCTCAGAAGTTTGCATACATCGATTCAGATTACATCATGGAAAACGTTCCAGAGTATAAAGATGCCAAAGAAAAATTAGATAAATTGGCAGAAAGATGGACAAAAGAAATTGAAGATCGATACGCAGATTTGAAAAAGAAAAAAGAAGCTTTTGCAAGAGAAGAAGTACTTTTACCAAGCGAGGAAAAGAAAAAAAGAGCTGAAGATATTGAAAAGTTGGAAACAGAAGCAATGGAAATGCAAAAATTAAGATTCGGCGTTGCCGGAGATTATTTTCAAAAACGTCAAGAATTAATTAAACCAATTCAAGACAATGTTTTTGAAGCCATGCAGAAAGTTGCGTCTAAAAAAAGTTATACTTTTGTTTTTGATAAGGCCAATCAAAGTAACTTAGTATATGCTGACAGTAAAATGGATATCAGCAATGAGATTTTAAAAGAAATGGGTTACACTGCTCCCAAATAAAAAGTTAGTAAAAAAGAGTAAGATAATTCACAAAATAAACAAAACAAACAAAATGAAAAAGTTATTATTTTTAGTTGTAACAATCATGTCTTTGAGTTCAGTTATGGCTCAATCTAAAGTTGCTCACGTAAATTCACAAAAATTGCTGGATACTTTGCCTTCTAGAAAAGCAGCGATGAAAACTTTGGGTGAATTCGAAACTTCTGGTGTAAATGAATTGAAAGAAATGGAAGAAGATTTGCAAAAAGCATATACGAAATACATGGCTGAAAAAGATAAGTTATCGCCAGTTATGCAACAGTATGAAGAAGAAAGATTGCAAAAAAAGCAATACGCTTTGCAACAAAGAGAACAAGAATTGCAACAGCAAATTGCTAATTTAGGGCAAGATTTAAATACTCCAATTTTAAAAAGAGTTCAAAAAGCTGTTGATATTGTATCTGAAAGAAAAAAATTAAATTATGTAATCGATGAATCTGTTACTCTATATTTCAAAGGTGGAATGGATATCACAAACGAAGTTATGACAGAATTACTTAGAATCGATGCTGAAGAAACGAAATAACACGATTAACCAATATTTACAAAAGGCAAACTTAGATTTGCCTTTTTTTTTGCCCAAATTTTTCTTTTCATTTTGTTCAATTTTGTCAATTTTTTTGGTAATTTGTTCTTTTTTTGTCTCATGTCTCATTTATCCTAAATCTATTTTTAACTTTGTTTACACAAATGACAATTTGAAATGGAAAAACTAAAAAATTTCATTAACGGCGAATATATTTCACCAATTAAAGAAACTTATTTGGACAATTATGAGCCGGCAACGGGAAAAATTTATTCTTTAATTCCTGATTCTGATGAAGAAGATGTTTTGTTAGCTGTTGAAGCTGCTGAAATGGCTTTTCCAATTTGGTCAAAAATGAGTATTGAGGCAAGAAGTGAAATTTTGGTGAATGTTTCAAAAGGAATTGAAAATCACATGGATGAATTTGTGAAAGCTGAATCCCGTGATAATGGAAAACCAGAATCTTTGGCAGCTCACGTAGATATTCCTCGTGCAGTTTCAAATTTTTATTTTTTTGCGACATCAATCATTCATTACGCTTCTGAATCACATGACATGACAGGTGAAGGTGTCAATTATACTTTACGTAAGCCAATTGGTGTAGTTGGTTGTATTTCTCCTTGGAATTTGCCTTTGTATTTGTTCTCATGGAAAATTGCTCCAGGGCTTGCAGCAGGAAATTGCGTTATTGCAAAACCTTCAGAAGTAACTCCTTACACAGCATTTTTGCTTGGAAAAATTTGTCAGGAAGCTGGAATGCCTGCAGGAGTGTTAAATATTGTTCACGGACTTGGTTCTAAGGTGGGAGATGCCATTGTAAAACATCCGAAAGTAAAAGCAATCTCATTTACAGGTGGAACAAAAACGGGCGAATACATTGCACGAACAGCAGCTCCCATGTTTAAAAAATTGTCTTTGGAATTGGGTGGAAAAAACCCGAATATTATTTTTGACGACTGCAATTTTGAGGAAATGTTAAGTACTACTTTACGTTCATCCTTTGCAAATCAAGGTCAAATTTGTTTATGCGGATCCCGAATTTTTATCCAAAAAGGTATTTATGAAAAATTTAAAAATGCTTTTGTTGAAAAAGTAAAAAATTTAAAAGTTTCATTTCCTCAAGATCCAAAAGCAAAAATGGGCGCTTTAGTGTCTTTACCGCATTTAGAAAAAGTTCAATCTTATATTGAATTAGCACAACAAGAAGGCGGAACAGTTTTATGCGGCGGAAAGCGTGTAATTTTAGATCCACCTTATGAAAATGGATATTACTTGGAACCTACGGTGATTGAAGGCTTGGAATACACTTGTAGAACAAATCAAGAAGAAATTTTTGGTCCTGTTGTTACTTTAACTCCTTTTGAGGACGAGGATGAGGTTTTAAAAATGGCAAATTCTACAGAATACGGTTTGAGCGCAACAATTTGGACTTCTGATTTAAAAAGAGCACATCGCCTTGCGAATGAAGTTCAGGCTGGAGTTGTATGGATAAATGCTTGGTTGGTTAGAGATTTGAGAACGCCATTTGGAGGCGTAAAATCATCAGGTGTAGGCAGAGAAGGTGGTTTTGAGGCACTTCGCTTTTTTACTGAAGCCAAAAATGTTTTCGTAAAATATTAATTCATTGTGAAGAAAGTTATTATTATTGATGATGAGCCATTGGCACGAATGATTGTCAAGGAATATCTTTCCGAACTTTATGATTTTGAACTGATTGCTGAGTGTAATGATGGCTTTGAAGGCGTGAAAAAAATTAACGAATTGAAACCCGATCTTATTTTTCTGGACATTCAAATGCCCAAAATAAATGGTTTTGAGATGCTCGAAATTATTTCTCATGTACCAAAAGTCATTTTCACCACCGCATTTGATGAATATGCAATTAAAGCCTTTGAATCAAATGCTGTTGATTATTTGTTGAAACCCTTCACGCAAGATAGATTTAATTCCGCAATTCAAAAGGTGAATCAAAATCTTTTGCCAAATTCAGTTGAGAAAATTATTGATGTCCCAAACAAATTTCGGGAAGAAAATTCGCGAATCGTTGTAAAAGAAGGAAGTGAAATATCGATCATTCCAACCGAATCAATTGATTACATTGAAGCCTATGACGATTATGTAAAAATTTACCTCGGGTCAAAATATCACCTTAAAAAGAAAACCTTGGCTTTTTATGAAAATCAATTAGACGCTACTAATTTTATTCGCATTCACCGTTCTTTTATTCTAAATATAACAAAATTGAACAAGATTGAAAGTATGGAGAAAAATGCATACAATGCGGTACTTACAAGTGGAAAAAGAATTCCAATTAGTCGAACGATGTACCCGATTTTAAAAAGTAAATTGGGCATTTAAAGTCGTTCTCCTTAAACCAATTTATTTTGATTTGGTAATCAGTTAGAATCCCTTGAAAATACTTAATTTTTCTTTAAGCCATCCCAAGTTTTTAAACAAATTAAATCAAAAATTAAAATTTATTCAAAATAATTTTCAAAGCCCAATTTTTGAAAGTACTTTTGCAGGCTAATTTAATGATGAAAAGTTACAAATCTATTCACGTCTTTTATTTTACCTTAGCTGTATTTTCCATACTAGCTGCTGTTTCTTTCTTTACCCCAAAAGAAGGCTTTGATATTGCGGGAATGAAAATTCGTTTTTTATCATGGAATAAGGCGATTTCTCCCAAGCCAAAAAAAGCAAAAGACATTACCAAGTTTATCCAAAAAGTGGATACAAGCATGCAAGAAAAAGTGCCTGTTGATTCTTTGAAGAAGCACGATAACAAAGGTGGTAATTTGGGTCAGCCAAGTGGTGGACAACTCATCAAGGAAAGTGCAACTCAGATTTATTTGGCTGAATCAGGTTTATCTAAATTTCATGAATTTTTCAAAAAACTAGACGAAATCGCAAAATCCAATAAAAAACTACGAATAATTCATTACGGCGATTCGCAAATTGAAGGAGATCGAATGACTGCTTACATCCGACAAAGAATTCAAGAGCAATTTGGTGGAGTTGGTCCTGGTTTGGTGCCTACTGTGAATGTTTACAATACACAAAGTTTCAAACAAACGTATTCACCTAATTTTACAAGATACACTGTTTTTGGTGGCGCAAAATTGAAATCAAAACGTTATGGTGCAATGGGAAGTGCTGGAAGATTTACGCCAGAATACATGGATTCAAGTGAACGAGCTTCTCGCACAGTAGTAAATGAAGGATGGATTGAAATTGAACCTTCCAAAGCTGCATATACGCGATCTCGAACCTACAATCAAGTAAAATTATTTTATACAAGTTGTTTTACTGCTTGTGCAATCAAAGTTTTTCAAAATGGAAATTTAATTCACGAAGACAGTTTGGTACAAGATGGAAAATACCATGTATTACCACTAAGTTTTGATGCTTCAGCAGGAAAATTGCGGTATGAGTTCAAAAGCACGGTGAGTCCAACAATCTTAGGTTTTAGTTTGGAAGGTGATGTTGGAGTACAAGTTGACAACATCGCGATGCGTGGTTCAAGTGGCACATTCTTTGGTAAATTAGATCAGCAACTGCTAGGAAAAATGTATCAAGATTTGAACGTAGAATTAGTCATCATGCAATTTGGAGGAAATTCTGTTCCTTTCTTAAAAGATAGTTCCGCTGCAAGAAATTATGCCAAACAGTTTAAAGGACAATTGCAGGCCTTGAAACGCATTCGTCCTTCCGCAATGATTTTGGTTATTGGACCAAGTGATATGGCACGCTATTACGAAGGAGCTTACGAAAGTTATCCTTATTTGCCAGTTTTAGTGCGTGCTATGAAAAAAGCAACCTTAGAAGTTGGAGGCGGATATTGGGATTTATTTGAAGCCATGGGAGGATTAAACTCGATGCCTTCTTGGGTTGAAAGAGGTTTGGCAGGAAAAGATTATATACATTTTAGTCCGAGGGGTGCAAGTATCGCTTCACAGTTATTTTACGAAGCATTTGCAGCAGAATATGCAAAATGGAAAGTGCCATGAAAAAATTAATTATGTATATATCCGCTGTATTTTTATTTATTTTCACCCTATTGTCGTGTAATTCTATTGGACAAGATTCCATCAGAAGGAGCGATTCATTAAATAATTATAAAAACCGCGTCTTCTTTGGAGTGGTCGATTCTACTTTAACTCAAAAATATCCTTTCATTCATTTTGAACGAAATCACTACCAATTTTTCACAGAAAATAGCACAAACTTCGAAAAATTGTTTTACAATTTCCAGCAAATGATCAAATTTAGGGACAGAAAACTAAATTTTTATCACATCGGAGGTTCCCATTTACAAGCAGATATTTACACGCACGAAATGCGCACCAATTTGCAAAAAAATTGGGAAGGTTTAGAAGGTGAGCGCGGATTAATTTTCCCCTTCGACTTAGCAGGAACAAACAATCCTTGGAACTACGAATTCAAATCACCCAACCGTTGGACAAATTACCGAAGCGTAAGTGATCGACCTGATTCTCTTGACTACGGAATTCTTGGTGTGGTAGTGGAATGTCCTGATTCAGCGGTGCAAATTAGTTTTAAGTATGATAAAACAGAGGTAAAACCAGGATTTGACAAATTGAGGATTTATCACAATAAGGGAGATTTTCCGTATGAAATGAATTTTGGAGAAGATGAGATTTTTGTCTTAAGAAAGCAAACAAATCCGCAAATTGGGTACACTGATGTATTTTTTACTGATAAGTTAGATCGCTTTGATTTGTTTTTTGCCCGTGACACAGTGATGAATTACAAGTTGAGAATTTTGGGATTTCAGCTATCAAACAAAGAACCTGGAATTTCTTACACAACAATTGGTGTCAATGGTGCATCGCTCCCAACTTACCTAAAAAACAAATATTTTGAAGAGCAATTAAAAGAATTCCCACCAGATTTTTTCGCCTTTTCAGTAGGAACGAACGATGCGAATGTGCCTTATTCGAGCTTTAGGCCAGAAATTTTTCGTGCCAATTTAGATTCTGTTTTACAAATGGTTATGCGTGCCAATCCAAACTGTGCGATTTTATTAACCGTACCGAATGATGCTTATTATAAGAAAAAGCAATTGAACAAAAACGTGGCACGAGAACGTGAAATGATTATTCAATTGGCCAAAAAATACGAAGCTGCCGTTTGGGATATGTACGGAATTATGGGTGAATTAGGTTCTTCCAAAGTTTGGAGTAGAAATGGATTGATGCGAGGAGATTTGGTGCATTTTACAGCATCGGGATACAAGCTCAAAGGCGATATGTTTTTCGAATCCTTTCTTAAATGGCTGGAACAAATGGAATTACGACAACAACAAACCTTCGAATATAAAAGAAAATAAGCATGGATCGCATTTATCAACTTTTTAATATGGATTTGAAATCGATGAAACCACTCGTGTTTACCGAGTTGGATTTCTGGTTGTTTTTTATCCTGTTAATTTTTGTTTTTTCCTTGCTGCAGAAACAAAAGTTGGTAAAAAGTATATTTATTACGGTCGTTTCTTTGTTTTTCTATTACAAATCCGCAAAATTATTTGTCCTATTCTTAATATTTTCCATGTTTTGGAATTTTGCCATCGGAAATTGGATTTCCAAATCAGAAGATCAAGGAAAGAAAAAACGCTGGCTTGTGATAGGAATCTCGCTTAATATTCTTTTGTTGGTCTATTTCAAGTATGGTTTTTTCTTCACAGAATCCTTTAATGAGCTGTTTAAAACAAAATTTGAATTATTAAATCAATTTGCCTTATGGGGAAATGGATTTTTTGGAGAGGGAAGTTTTGATACCAAATTATTTGCCGCTGGAGGAGTTTCCTTCATCACTTTTCAAAGTATTTCCTACATTGTAGATGTCTATAGAAAAGAGGTTGAACCCGTAAAAAATGTGTTTGATTATACATTTTATGCCACTTTTTTCCCACAGTTAATTTTAGGTCCAATCGCCAAGGCAAAAGACTTTATTCCACAAATTTACAAACCTTATTACCTCGATAAAATTGATTTTTCTTGGGCAAGTATTCAGATTGTTAAAGGTTTAATAAAAAAATTAATCTTGGCAGATTACATTGCTGTTCATTTTATTGACAAGGTGATGGATGCTCCAGAAACTTACCCAGGTTTTGTGGGAATTGTTGCCATGTGGGCGTATTCTCTGTTTATTTACGGAGATTTTTCAGGTTACACAGACATTGCAACAGGAATTGCGCGTTTGATGGGTTTCCGTTTGACAAAAAACTTCGATTCTCCCTACAAAGCAATCAATGTGGCTGACTTCTGGAGACGTTGGCACCGATCATTAGGGGCATTCTTCCGAGAATATTTGTATATTCCTTTGGGAGGAAACAAAACAGGTGGAATTGGCTCATACGTAATGATTTCTGTGATTTTAATTTTTCTGATTTTTATCACTCAAAACTTCAATTTGATTTACATTTATTTAGGAGTTACAGCCGTTTATCTCATCTTGATCTATTTCATTCCAAATTTTAAAAATTTCGTTCACCGAGATTTAAACTTGTTAATCACAATGATTGTTGGAGGTTTATGGCATGGACCAAGTGAAAATTTCGTCATTTGGGGAACAATGAATGGGATTGCCTTGGTGATTTTTAATTATTGGAAAAAAATTAGTCCGTATGAAAAATCTGAAAAATGGATAACACGTTTTTGGAAGATTTTCATCACTTTTAATTTCATCACATTTACACGAATTTGGTTCCGTTTGCAAGAAGACGATGCGCCAGGCAAATTTTTGGAGCACATTTATTCCAAATTTGATTTTTCAGGAGAGGTTTTCGCCAAGTTTTTCGAAGCTTTCATGCCTGCATTGATTATCATAATCGTTGGTTTCATTTTACATTGGTTGCCACAAAACTGGAAAAACCGAGCAGAGGAAAAGTATACGCGTTTACATATTGTCTCACAAGTATTCGTTGTCGTGGTGATTGTTGTTTTGGTCTATCAAGCTGTGACAGATACGTCAAGACCATTTGTGTATTTGCAGTTTTAGGCTTAAATTGATTCTGTTTAATTTCTTTCCTAATTTTTCAAGGAATAAAATTTTATCTTAAAGTCTTTCCAATTTTGGATTTATTTAGGGTCTGCTGAAAAAGTATAAACCTTTGATTTTTGTGGGTTATAGCTTATTTTTGCACAACCAAGTGCAAGGAAAAATGAAAAAACTTTCAAAAAACCGTGCATCTCGACCAAAATATGTT
>JBIKSI010000054.1:0-20474 GCA_044348665.1 Crocinitomicaceae bacterium | reverse complement strand
GTATTTGGAAACAAATGAGTTAGATGTTTTTGAACATAATTCAAATAAAAATGCTTTAAGTTTTTGAACTGCATACCATGAAAAATAATCAAAATTGTAATCACATCACTATCCTCCATTTTTGGCTTTCTTTTAGCTGCATTTCCAATTAAATGTCCGTCAATAGATTTTTTAAATTCTTTACAAAATTCATCGCTTAAATAAATCAATTTTGTAGAATCATAGTTCCCCAAAAGTGTGTGCACGTAAGCAATGTTATTTAAGGAGTAAGCAATTCCCTTATTATTCTTCATCTTTTGCTTAATTGCCAAACTCTTATAATAATATTTTAGCGCTTGTGGATAATCGCCCATTACATCATACACACTGGCTAAATTCTGAAATGAACTGGCAATTTGTGCATTATTTTTTATTTTTTCAGCTAATTTTAGACTTAAATTATAATACTTTAAAGCAGTTTTTATTTCCCCCTTATTTTCTGAAATATAACCTAAATTATTATAATAAGTGCTTTTGTATTTTGTGATTGTATCCTTGTGTAAACTTTTCTTTCCTTTTAAAATCAGATTGTTTAATACCTCATTGTAATAATTCAATTCTGAGGCTTCGCAAAGTTCAATAATACTGTTTGCAATGTAAATTTTTTGAATGATTGATTTTTCCTTTTTAAGTTCTATCTTTAAGGAATCAATATTTTGACAGAAATAAGTAAAGTCAGAAAGTAAAAACAATAAAAGAAGAGAAAATAGTTTGTTCAAAATTTGAATTGTTTTTAAAGTGGAATAGGATCATAAATGATTGTTTTAATAAGGCAACTAGATTTTTCATAATGAATTTATCTTTTTCCATTGAGTACCTTTTTTAGTTCACCAAAAAAATTAAATAATTAATTCACTTTTTTCATATAAAAATTCGGGGTCAAAATCCGCTTCATTTGGCCATTCAATTGTGTCAAATTTAATTTTCACTTTTCTAAAAAACACTTTATCTTTTAAAGGCTTAAAAATTTCTAAATTCAAATACGGAGAACTATCAAAAATTCTTTTTTCACCATTAGAAAACAATAGTTTTAATTTAAAATTATCTAATGGTTCTACCTGTTTTATGGCTAAGTACATTGTTTAATTATTTTAAAGGTTCAATTTTGAAAGGTGATTCTCCATTTTGACATAATTCCCAATTTGCAAATAATTCTTCTTTATGAATTTCTATCCAAGCTTGAATTAATTTTGTTTGTTTCGAAGGCAATTCTCCGTTAATGATGAAATTTTTATCAATATCAAAACTACATCTAAAATCTTGATAATAAACGTGAATATGAGGTGGATTATGTTCTTTTGGTCCAAAATACATTCTTACTATTATCCCGAAAAACATTGAAATTGTTGGCATATTTTATCTTTTCTATACAAAAATACGATTTTTTTCTGAATTTAATAATTTTCATAAAAACCGACTAAGACTGATTTAACTTCCCCAAAAGTCGGGAGAAGCTATTGAGACAGCACAGCTTGATTGTAATCCTAAAGACTGAAAATCTCTATTCCTAATAAATTTAACTTATTCTTTTTTACTATAAGTCCAAACCTTTTTCAAAATCAAATTGGTTTAATATAGTTTTCTTCATATTGCATTTTGAAAAACTTGTTTTGTGCAGCTTAGTTGTTGAAAGTCAAACTTCTTTCTGAATTTCAACTATAATTTCAAAGAATTTTAATAAATTTGGTAATTAGAATTAAAAATTAATCTAATACCATTGAAAATGAAAAAAATTAAAACAACAATTTTCCTAGGAATAATCCCAGCTTTATTATTCTCTTGTTCTTCAACAATTAATGAAATGGAAAAGGCAAAAGAAAAAGCGGAAAAAGACGTGGAAGAATACAATGCTGGTGAATCGGTAAGTTTTACACTCAAACAATTAGTTGGAACCTGGGAATTAGCTGAAATAAGAGTTTCTCCGCTTGAAGTAGGAATGAAACCCATTGCTGATCAAGCAATTTTGATGGGAATTGACGATGATCAAAATCTTGCGTTTGCAACCGAAGGCGAAACTGAATTAAAATCAAATCTGCAAAATTTATCTTCCCCATTTACCATAAATGATAACACAATTTGTTCTACTGACACGAATGATATTGTCTTTAAGCTGCAATTCGGCGGTCCCAATGTGAAGGTGTTTTTAATCAATGAAAAGGAATTGGTTTTGGAGAAAAAACATCCAAGTTCAAGCGATTTATCCACCTTTAAATATTTTGTGCGCGTAAATTAGTTTCTGCGAATGAATCTTTCGAAATACTTTTATTTTTATGCTTGCATAGTGAATTTTCATTTTTGGAACAATATTTGTCATTGTCATTTTTATAATTCATATTTTTAACAAATAATTTGAAAAAATGAACATTAGTTTAAATCAAATAATGCCACAACCACTAGAATCAATTCAACACAGTGAAGAAAGTATTTGGGGACGAAAAATATTTTTGAATCAGGGTAAAAAGTACATGCTGAATGCCTCTTCTGGAAAGGGAAAATCTACATTTACCAATACCATCTTTGGTTTAAGAAATGATTATACTGGCGAGTTATTGTACAATGACAAAAACACGAAAAGTTTTTCACCAAACGATTGGATTCAAATTCGAAAAGAAAAAATTTCTGTTGTTTTTCAAGATTTACAACTCTTCCACAATTTAAGTGTCAAGGAAAATTTGCAACTTAAAAATAAATTGTGTGGCATTTATTCTGATCAAGAAATGAAAGCTTTTTTGGAACAACTTGAAATTGAAAACAAGTGGGACCAACAATGTGGACTTTTATCTATGGGTCAGCAGCAGCGTGTTGCCATTGTTAGAGCGCTCTTGCAGCCCTTTGAGTGGTTAATTTTGGATGAACCATTTTCTCATTTGGATACAGAAAATTCTCAAAGAGCTTTGGCATTGATTAATAAAAGAAGTGACGAGTTAAAAGCGGGATTTGTCTTGACAAGCTTGGGCGATGATAATAATTTTTCTTTTGATTACGAATTAAAACTTTAAGGAGATGTTAAGTAAATTATTATTCCGCAATCAGGATAAAAAGCAATTGATAATCGCTATGATTGGTTCGTTTTTGGGAATTACATTCTTAATTACTTCCATTCATTATTTGATAAAAGTGAATGAATTTGGAGAGGGAACGGATGTTTTAGGTCCAAATACATTAATTGTCCAAAAGCAAGTAAATACATCAAGTAGTTTGAATTTGGTTAAAACCGATTTTTCACAAAAAGACATCGATTTATTGAAACAAGAAAAATACATCATCGATGTAAAACCTGTGATTAGTAACAATTTTGATGTTCTTTTTGCGACAGCTGACCCAATGGTTCCAAAATTTAGTTCCGATGTGTTTATTCAAACAGTCGACCCGGATTTTTTAGACGTAAAATCCGACAAATGGAAATGGAATGTTGGGGATACGGTTGTTCCAATCATCCTGCCAAGAGATTTTTTGGTAATGTTAAACACCTTCATGAGCGCCCAAGGAATTCCGCAAATTTCGGATGAATTGGCAAAAGATATTAAGTTTAAACTTAGAATTTCGAATGAAACTTCTGAGAGAGAATACATCAATGCACAAATAATTGGCTTCACAAATGAGGTTGCTTCCATTTTGGTTCCTGAAAGTTTTATGAAATACGGCAATGACAAATATGGAAATTTGACTGAACAAAAAATTACCCAACTAATGATTTCTGGTACAGAAAACGAATTTGGTTTGGTGGAAGAGCTATTGAAAAAGAATCATTTAGAATCCAAAAATTCCCAAATGGTTGTCGGTAGACTAAAAAGTATGGTTGGAACCTTGATTCTGGTTGTTTTAGGAATTTCTGTTTTAACCGTTTTTCTTTCAGGTTTGGTTTTGATTCAGTATGCCCAATTGTTGATGAGTCGAAATGCTTACGAGGTAAGAACTTTACTCCGCTTAGGCTTTGCACCGAAAAAGATTATCAATAAATTCTTCTTTTATTTCATTAAAATATTTGCTTGGGTAAGTGCATTTGGAATTGCTGTTTTTTTACTTTTTAAATATTTTTTAGATGCACTTTTTGCAGAAGGAGGTTTGTATATCGGCACTGATATTACTTACTATTCTTTTGGAGCATTATTGCTTGCTTACCTCTTATTTGCCTTGGCAAGTTTCTTGAATGTGAAACGAGGAATTTATAAAGAATTTTAAATTTCGTTAAAAAGCTGTTAAATTTGTCACTAATTTTAATCTGAAACGTTTATATAGTTTAAATTCGTACAAAATAAAAATTATGAAATCAATATTATTAATACTTGGACTTTTTATTTCCTCACTTGGTTTTTCTCAAAAAATCAAATTTAAAATCAATGATTTGAAAGATACCACCATTTTTTTGGTGAAGTATTTTGGTAAAGGAATGTATTATGCCGACACAGCAGAAATGAAAAACGGCGTAGTCGAATTTAAAGCTGAGAAGCAAAAAGCGGGAGTTTTCGCCTTATTTATGCCTGGACAAAAGTATTTTGACTTCATTATCAATGAAGAGGAAATTCACATGGAAACTTCGACAAAAGATTTGGTTGGCAATTTAGTTGTTAAAAAGTCAGAGGAGAATAAAGTTTTTGTGGATTATGTGAAATTTATTACCAAGCAAAAAGCAGCTTCATCGGATCTTGTTAAAAAGCGCGAAGCATTCAAAAAAGAAGAGTCTGAATTTAAAAAAATCACAGATGAGTTAGAGGTGATTTCAAAGTCAGTTGTCACGTATCAAAATGATGTTGTTAGAAATCACGCTTCAAAATTCGTTTCAAAAGTAATTAAAATGTCCTTGGATATTGTTGTTCCTGAAGCACCACGTGATGAAAAAGGTGTTTTAATTGACTCGAATTTCGCGTACAAATATTACAGAGATCATTATTTTGACAACATTGATTTGAGAGACGACAGAACTTTAAATACACCTATGTTTCACAATAAATTGGATGAGTTTTTTGGAAAGAAAATGATGATCCAACATCCAGATACTGTTATTAAATACGCTTATATTTTTGTAGATAAATTAGATCAAAAATCAGAATTATTTAAGTATTCTTTGACACACATTGCTTCTACGTCTGAGAAATCAAATATTATGGGAATGGACAAGGTGTTTGTTCGCTTGGGTCAAAGGTATTATTGTACTAAAAATGCTGAAGGCAAATCTCCAGCTTATTGGATGACGGAGGAGAAACTAACAGAACTATGTGATAAAGTTGAAACGCAAAAGAACCTAGTTCAAGGAGTTGTTCCACCAAATGTTACTTTAAGAGATACAACAGATGTAAATTGGAAAGATTATTATAGCATCAAAGCGGATTATACCATTTTATTTTTCTGGGATCCAGATTGTGGACATTGCAAAACATCAACACCTAAGTTGCAAAAGTTATATGCTGAAAAACTAAAAGCAAGAAATGTGGAGGTTTTCGCTGTAGCTAAGGGAATTGGAGAAGATTTTCAAAAATGGAAAGATTTTATTAAGAAGAATAACTTGACCTTCACCAATGTTGCTTTGACTGATAAATTGTACAAAGATGCCTCGACTGATGCAAGACAATTTGTGCCAAAATTCACAACGATTCAGTCTCTAAATTATCAAGAAACATTTGACATTTTTACAACTCCACGAGTTTTCGTTTTGGATAAAGACAAAAAAATTATTGCTAAACAACTTTCTATTTCTCAATTGGAAGATTTCATGGACCGTACGCAAAATGTGCAAGCGCCAAAAATTATCGAACCAGATAAGGAAGAGGAGGAAGGAAAACATTAGTAACTAAAATAAAATTCTTGCCCCGATAATTTTCGGGGCTTTTTTATGAGTAAAAAAACAATTTATCTTTTAGGTTTGGCCACTTTGCTTCTTTTTCCAGCAATTGGATTAAGTACTTTGTGGTTTTTTTCAAATAAAAATCCTTGGGAACTTCTTGAATTTTCAGAAATAAATGTTCTTTACAGTTTTGTAGGACTACTTGGAGGCGTTTTTTTTGCCTTTGTAAGTTTGTGGATTTTTAATCGTCCATTTTTTGATGGTGAATTGAGTCAGCAAAAAAGAATGATTTCTGCTCTAAATCTGAATTTATTTGATAAGGTGTTTTTATCTTTTTGTGCTGGCTTTGGTGAGGAAATCCTTTTTCGAGTTGGGATGCAACATTACCTTGGTGTTTGGATCACAAGTGTCGTATTTATTGCAATTCATGGCTATTTGAATCCTAAGAAACCTAAAATTGCGCTTTATGGTTTGTTTTTGTTACCATTCATTCTGACTTTAGCCTTTGCTTATCCAATTTATGGTTTATGGCCAGTCATTTTTGCACATTTCTCCTATGATTTGGTCTTGTTTTTATTTATCAAAAAAGAAGAGGAGAAACTTCCTTCTGCTTATAATTTTGCCGACGATGTTTACCAAACTGATTTTTTAGAGTCCGAAAATCTAGAAGAAGAAACGGAAAATGAGGAAGAAAGGTGAAAAATATTTTTTTTCAATTTCATTTTTATATTCTTTTGTTTATATTTGCACTCCGATAACGAAAATTGTTATGCACTTTTCCGGGAATTCGGTCCTATAGCTCTTCCTATAGCTATCGGGACGGTTAGAGTAACCTTCGGATAAAAATGGTCCTATAGCTCTCCCGATAGCTATCGGGACGGTTAGAGTAACCTTCGGGAAAAAATGGTCCTATAGCTCATTCGGTTAGAGCAACTGACTCATAATCAGTAGGTGCTTGGTTCGATTCCAAGTGGGACCACAGAAGCCTTGCAGAAATGTAAGGCTTTTTTGTTTGCAAGTAATTTAGTTCTAAATTTACGAATCTATGGCAAAAACCAAAACAACATATACTGGTCAAGATGTACATGATTTTTTAAATTCTTATGTTGAAAATGATCAAAAGAAAGCTGACTCTTTACAGCTAATTAAGTTAATTCAAGAATGGTCTGGTTGGGAAGCGAAAATGTGGGGACCAAGTATCATCGGTTTTGGGAATTATCATTACAAATACGCCAGTGGTCACGAAGGAGATGCACCAGTTCTCGGTTTTTCACCGAGGAAAGCAGCCTTGACTCTTTATGTTTATTCAGATACAGAAAAAAGTAAATCCTTGTTGCTTGAACTAGGTAAATTTAAGATGAGTAAAGCATGTATTTACATTAAAAAACCTGCTGATATCGATACCAATATTTTAAAGGAACTTTGTATTGAATCAATAAAATACATTAGTGAACACCATGAATGTTCCTTCAGAGCTAATTAAGTTTTGAGAATAATTTTTCTCATCATTTCATGCGTTCTCTCTTGAGTAAATATTGTAATAAAACTTGATCGTAACCGACAGAAATATCTGCCAAGACGTAATCAATTCTATTCTGAATACATTTACTTTGAATGGAAGAAAAATGTTTTTCAATACTTTCTTTGTATTTTTCTTTTAAGGCGCTTGGATTTAATTTCATGCGTTCACCAGTTTCCATATCTACAAAAGTATAGGGCCTGTTTTCAAGTTCAAAATCCAATTCGATTTTTTTGTCAATAACATGAAAAACCACCACTTCGTGTTTATTGTGTTTTAAATGTTGTAATGCTTGAAAAAATTCCTGCTCTTTTTCTGGGTCATCCAATAAATCTGTAAAAATAAAAACTAGGCTTCTTCTATGACATAGTTCCGCTATTTCATGTAAAATAGGAATGGTATTCGTAGTTTTTTTTGAATTTTCAGAATAAGCAATTAGATGTTTTTCTAATTCATTATACAAAAAACGATGATGCGCCAAAGATGATTTCGCAGGAGTGTGTAAATCTAGTTTGTCTATAAAAAGAGACAAGCCAACTGCATCCCTTTGTTTTTTCAATAGTTCAATTAAAGAAGCGGCTGCATATACAGAAAACTCTAGTTTGGATATGTTTTCTTTATTTTTAAAGAGCATAGAACTGGAACAATCAATCACTAATTGACAACGAAGATTAGTCTCTTCCTCATATTTTTTTGTGAATAATTTTTCAGAGCGAGCGAATAATTTCCAATCAATATGACGTGTAGACTCGCCTTTATTATAAAGTCGGTGCTCTGCAAACTCCACTGAGAACCCATGAAATGGACTTTTGTGTAGGCCCGTAATAAATCCTTCCACGACTTGTTTTGCAAGCAATTCTAAATTGCCGAAATTTGCCAAACGTAAACGATTTATCTTGTCATTCATGGGATTTGTATTTGTGTTCAAACAAAGTTAAGATTATTTCTATAAAAATGTTTGCTTATTGAAAAATTGAAGCAATAAAGATCATTTTATTTACTTTTCATTTCACACGATTTAATCCCATCGTTTTAAGCATCCATTTTGGAAGGTGTTTCTTCGGGTCACGATTTTTTAAATTAATGTACCATCCAAGTTTTTTCAGAATAGGAACTTTATGCGTTTCAACAAATTCTAACCAAGTTCCATCTGGATCTTCGATGTAACTAAATCTTCCTCCTGCTTCGCCCATATCAAAGGTGTTTCCTGAATCAACAGTGAATGGAAATCCAAGTTTTTCGGCCTCTATCTTTAATGCTTCCATGCCTTGAATATCGAAACATAAATGAATAAAGCCCCAATCTCCCCAATAACGATTTTCAAAAATCTTCTTACAATCTGTGCGTTCAACAGCTTGTACCAATTCGATTTCTGTGGCACCAAGTAATTGTGCAAAAGGTCCTTTCCGTGCTTGAGGATGTCTTAATAATACGCGACGAACTTTTTCTGAACCTCCATTGAGTTCTTTGTAAGCGTGAAAACTTTCCGTTTTATCGTAAACTATTTCAGAATATTCGAGTAGGTTTTGGTATAGTTTCAAGGAAGCCTCCATGTTACTTACTCCAATTACAACTCCTGAAACACCGCCTGTTTGAGCTGGATGTTTAGTGTCGCTAAACCAAGATAAACCTTCAACGATTTCAAACACATTTCCGTTTGGATCTTCTACCAAAAAATGTTTTTTTCCTTCTGGAGTGAGTTCAATTCCGCTGCGAAGTTTCAAGTTGTTTTTTTGAAAAAAACGATAAGATTCTTCCACGTTTCTGGATTTTATTTTACATATATACAAACCATAATCACCCAGTTTGATGTCGAAAGTGGCTTTTTCTGTATTTCTAGAAGTGTATTGCCAAATCTCAAAACCACCACCGCCATTCATGCCAAGTGCTAATGTTGCAGTTCTTTTGTGTACTTCTCCACCTGTGTATTTTGTCATCAAAGGTGCTTCTGCTGCATCTTCAAAGACTTTGACATCAATTCCAAAATTTTTGCGGTACCAAGTCCAAATTTCTGAAACATTCGGTACACCAATACCCATTTGTTGTATTCCACAGATGATTTTTTCCATTCTTTTATGATTTGATCGTATAATTTATTACAAAAATGAGAATTTTTACTACAATATCCCCAAATTTTCTAAAATTTCTTTTGTTTGTTCCTCCGTTGATTGACTTTTCAAAAAAATAGTTGATTCATTTCTTTTGAACCAAGTAACTTGGCGCTTGGCATAATTCCTTGAGTTTTGCTGAACTAATTCGATGGCTCTTTCCAAAGAGATTTCACCGTCCAAATAAGAAAATACTTCTTTGTATCCAACCGTATTTAAGGATTGAAGATGTCTAAACTCCTTAAGTTTTTCAACTTCTTGAATCAATCCATTTTCAAACATGTGAGCAGCACGTAAGTTAATACGTTCATATAATTTTTCTCTTGGAAGATCAATTACGTAACGGTGAGTCTCGAAAAATCGCTCTTTTGCTTGCTTTTTTCTAAGTTCAGTAAAAGTTTTCCCAGAAAGCCTGATTGCTTCAATTGCTCGAATGATGCGAACAGAATTGTGTTTATCAACTAGATCGTAATAGCTTACGTCCTTCTTTTCTAATTCCTGCAGTAATTTTGAAAGACCATTTTTTTCCACTTCCAATGTCAATTGATTTCTCAAATTTTCATCGTGAGGAATATCGTCTAAACCTTGACACAAGGCATCTATAAACATTCCAGATCCACCAACAAGAATGATGTTTGAATGATTCTTAAATTCTTTTTCCAAAATGAGTAAGGCTTCCTTTTCAAAATCTGCTGCGGTTACAGGACTTGAAATCGAATGTGAATCAATAAAAAAATGCTTTATTCCATCTTGTTCTTGAAGACTTGGTTTTGCAGTACCAATGGACATTTCTTTGTAAAACTGTCTCGAATCTGCACTAATTATGCTAGTTTCTAATGTTTTTGCCAAAGCAATTGCCAAAGCAGTTTTACCACTTGCGGTCGGACCTTGTATGACAATTAATTTTTTGATGGAATTTAATTTGTTGGTGAAATTAGTGAATTTTCAAGTTCTGAAGAAATTTGTAAGGTGAAATTTCAAAAATGGAGTAGTGGAGCTCTTTCCTGCTGTTCGCTGTATTTTTTAAAATTGTGTCTTCGAGTGCCTCAGACACCAATTATAAAAAGATGCCGCTTCCATCAGGGCTAGGGGATTCGAATTCTTTCACTATCTCAAATCTTAAATTGAATTTCAGATGTAAATTCTAAATCGTTTAATGTCTCTTATCCAATAGCCGCCGTCTTAACATCCTAAAATCTTAACATCATAAAGTCTAAACCCTTTCCTCAAACCAAAGCCACAAATTATCTTTCGGAACGGGAGCATGAACTTTTATTTCTTCTTTTGTTGTTGGGTGTAAAAATTGAATACTTCTGGCGTGTAGGTGGATTGAGCCATCTTGATTGGAACGTTTTGCGCCATACTTTACATCGCCCTTGATGTGGCAATTGATGGTGGCTAATTGACAGCGAATTTGGTGATGACGCCCAGTTTCTAATTCGATTTCAAGTAAATGGTAATTATCAGATGAAAGTACTAAATTGTAAGTTAAAATTGCTTTTTTAGAATCTTTCGTTTCACTTTCTGAAGCATAGGATTTGTTTTGTTTTTCATTTTTTTTCAAAAAATGTTCCAAACGTTGCGATTTCAAACTGGGTTTTTGTTCCACAATTGCCCAATAAATTTTTCTTGTATCTTTTTCACGAAATTGTTTGTTTAATCGCTCCAGGGCTTTACTTGTTTTTGCAAAAATTAGGGCTCCACTTGTTGGTCTGTCTAAGCGATGAACCACGCCACAAAATACATTTCCGGGTTTGTTGTATTTAATTTTGAGGTATTCCTTGATGCGATCAGGCAAGGTTTCATCGCCAGTTTTGTCACCTTGCGTAATGTCCGACGATTTTTTGTTAATCACGATGAGGTGATTGTCTTCGTGTAAAATTTCTAAATCGGTTTGCAATTCTTGGTTCATCGTGAAAACAGACTAATATTGTTCGTTTTCATTCGGGAAATCACCAGATTTAACGTCTTTGATGTAATTTTGGAAAGAACTCATCATTTCTTCAAATAAATTATTGTATTTTCTTAAAAACCGTGGACTAAATTCGTTGTTAATTCCAAGCATATCATGTACAACTAACACTTGACCATCAACTCCGCCACCAGCACCAATTCCGATGATTGGGATCGTTAATGATTTGGCAACTTGTTCCGCTAATTTCGCAGGTATTTTTTCCAAAACGATTGCAAAACAACCAGCTTCTTCCAATGCTTTTGCGTCTTCAATCAAACGTAAAGCTTCTTCTTCTTCTTTCGCTCTAACAACATAAGTTCCAAACTTATAGATGGATTGCGGCGTTAAACCTAAATGTCCCATAACAGGAATTCCAGCAGTTAATATTCGTTTTACAGATTCAATAATTTCTTGTCCACCCTCCATTTTAACTGCATGTCCACCAGATTCTTTCATGATTCGAATGGCATTTGATAGCGCTTCTTTGGAATTTCCTTGGTAGGAACCAAATGGCATATCAACAACAATCAGGGCACGTTCAACTGCACGAACAACTGAAGAAGCGTGATAGATCATTTGATCCAAAGTAATTGGCAAGGTTGTTTCGTGTCCAGCCATCACATTCGAAGCGGAATCACCCACTAAAATCACATCAATCCCAGCTTGGTCAATGATGCGAGCCATAGAAAAATCATATCCAGTAAGCATGGAAATTTTTTCTCCTTTGTGTTTCATTTCTAACAAGACGTTAGTGGTGACTTTTTTGATATTTTTGTGGACAGACATTTTTGTGAATTACATTATTAGAGTGTAAAAGTATAAAAATTGTTACTAATAGTAATATTCTTTTCGTTTTTCGATAAAATTACTAATTTGTTACAAGTTTAATTATCTGACAGTTTTGTTCATTTTGCACTTTTACAAAATAAATTCCACTTTTGAAATCTTTAATGTCAATTTCATTTTTTATAGAATTAATTGATTTTTCTATTATTATTTTCCCTTGTAAATCAGATATTTCAACTTGAAAGTCAACAGCTTTAGGTAGCAAAAATTTAATTTTTTCTGAACTCGGATTTGGGAAAAGTTGAATTTTATGAGCTGAGTTTTCACCTAGTTCGCTGCGTTGGTTAGAATAATTCGGTGTTGGCAAATCGAAAGTAATCCAGTCATCTTCGCCATCGCTACTTCTTCCAAATGAATTTGTATTTTCTAATTCAGGAAAAGTAATTTGGTCAATAATTTCTTTATTCGGTGAACTTAAAATCACTTTTTCGCCATTAGAACTAAGTTTAAAATTAGCATGATTTACTCCCTGACCAACTTGCTCATCGCACCAAATAAGTTGAAAGCCAAACGCTGGAATTTCTAAGTTATTTGTAAATTGATATTTTGTTGTAAAGTTTTCGTCATCACTGATGTAATAATCTTTTAGATCAAGGGGAAAGGCATTCGGGTTATAAATTTCTACCCAATCGTCAAAATCTCCAAATGCATCGTTGTGCACAAAATAGTTGGAAGCCATGATCTCATTTATTTTCAAATTTTGAGGAACAACATAATTAGGATCAATTTCAAAAAGTGCAGTAAAAAGTGTATCGCTGGAAATGGAAATATCTAATTCACTTGAATTCTCTCCCAAATTTAACCATTCCACAAATCGAAATCCAGGTTTTGGAATGGCAACAATTTTCATTTCATGGTTGTTAAAATAAGTTCCTTTCCAAGGATAAACAGTTTGATTTGTTCCTTCTAAGTTTTCATCTAAAAAAAGTGAATTGATTCGTATATTTCCCATCATTTGGTCGTTTACATCCAATGAAAGGATAGAACTATCACTTAAATTCCAAAGATTTTTTGCATGTAATCGCACATAATGTTGTCGCTGAATTAAGAAGCTATCCATGGCTACTTTGATGTAATTCCATTTGTCTAAATTAGGCGTCTCCATACTTCGTTCTGCCAAGGTCACGGCATTGGAAGGATATCGCCAACGATCAACATGTTTTAAAATTTCTGTATCAAGCTGCGCAAAAACTGCATTCAATTTTTCACGCGTTAGCGCTACTTTAAAATTAGAATTCATTAAATCACAGGTTCGATTTATGAAATCATTTTTGAACTTATCGCAATTCATTAAAGCGATTATTAATTTTGTGTATTCTTCAAAATTATCAGAACTTTGTAAGGACCAATTTAAGGTGTTGAAGGTGTAAAAAACATCGTTGCACGTACCACCAAATGCACCATCCAAATCATAAAGTAACCATCTCCATTTTCCATCGTGACCAAGAGCTGCATTTTCATTTATTGGCGTCCTTTTTCTCCAAAATTTAATATTACCATTTGGCCAATCAGCATTTCCGATAAATATTTCAGAAATTAAATAATCACGAAAATTTTGAATGTCAATCAATGAATCTACATGCAAATAATTTTGTTCAAGGTTTAAATCGTTTTCTTCAACAAAGTTTAAAAGTTGGGCGTAATCTGTTGAATCTTGAAGTGTTCCATCATTCACATCACCCGCATTTTGTAAAATAACAATTTCGTCCTTTTCCAAATGATATTTTTCAGACAAGTAATCAGCGTTCAATCTTTCTTTTAGGGCGTGAATTCCCCAATATTCTCCATTTAGGTAAACTTTAACAAACTCATATTTCGCATGGTCGACTTCTATTTTGTCAAATAAATTAGAAGCATAATCATCGCGTGGTAAACAATCTGGACGGTGACCTCCTGAACGAAGAGACAAAGATTCATATTTTCTCAAACTTGAATTTTGAAAAAGACTAGTATCAAGTTCACCTTTTCCGTATTGATTTCTGAAATCGATTTGTAAATTTTTTTGTGTTGAATGTCTTGAACCATGACCAGAAATTTTGAGTCCAGCAAATTCTGAAAAAACTACTTCATTTTGTTTGTTGAAAAAATCTAATTTTGCTTTTCTTTCCCAATCGATGCCCGATTTTGAGTAGTTTCCAAGAGAATCTGCACCAAAAACGTAGATTCCATTTTCATCGGAGAAAAAATCTAAACTATCAACAGAAATGGATAAAATTGGCAAGTTTGAAACATCTGCAAACAAATAGCTTTCGTAAGAAATTGGGCTTGAAATACAATTTTCTTTAAACACTTGAGCCGATAAATTAACAATATTTTCCTGATTGGAGAAAGGAGGCAACCAGCCCCGAGTATTTGCCCGAATTTCGGAATATTCCCCTACAGGAAAGGTAAAAGAAGGATTGGTTGGAATGCTTGAAAAATTATTTGGTAAATCCACGTTTTCAATCAAAATTGATGATGAATATAAGTTGCCGTGTGTTTCCAAATTCGCAGCGGACAAACTATATTTTAAAGTTGCTCCTTCGTTTTCGTTATTAATTTGAGTTTGAAAAGGAGAAGAAAATTTTCCACTTTTCACCACAATTTCTGGCGCTTTTAAAAGACAATCGAATGCAATTGCAGCCTGATTTGAACTTTTTGGAGTTGACTGTTGGAAATATTTCCAAGTTCCACTTCCGTCTACTGTTCTTCCATAACTGATATCTTCATTTAGGCTGGGAATTGTTATAGAATCAATAGACCAATTTGCACTGTTTATCAAGGAAAGATAAGTTCCTGACTTAGACAATTTAAAATTTGTGTGATAATTTGTATCTGCAATTCTATTTTTGTCGGAGGCAAAAATTACAAGAAATTCATTTGCTTGGAGCGTAATAGTTGGTAACTTCCATTTTAAGATACTATTGATATCATCTGACAAATAATACGTGCCAATTTGAATTGCATTTGCGGAGGAATTGTACACTTCAATCCAATCACTTTTATCACCATCTTCGTCATTCAAACTTTTTAAATTTGAGCTCACGACTTCGCTAATTTTTAATTCTTGTGCGAATAAAAAATTGGATAGGAATGTCAGGAAAATTAGTGCTTTTTTCATAATTTGACTCAAATGTAGTGAAAAAAGATGAAATCCTCAAATACATTTATACAATCAAGCAAAAACTAATTTTTAATAAACTTGATTGTTTCATTAGAATTTCCACTAATAAATTTCACAAAATAAATTCCGCCTTTAAAATTTTTAACATCAATTTCATTGAGCCCAACAGTAAGTTCTTTTTTAAATAAAGATTTTCCGCTAATGTCAATAATTTCAACTTGAAAATTTGTGTTTTGAGGAATTTCGATGTTTATTTTATCTGAACTTGGATTTGGATAAAGTTTGATCAAATTTTTAGTATCCATTGGAGCCACAGGATTTAAATCTTCCTGTGTTAAATTGTTAAATGTTTGCCCGCAAGAGGTTAAATTAGAATTGAAAGCATTTTTTACATGTTTTGCTTTTGCAAACAAATCTACTTGTGATTGGCCAAAACCTGGAATTCTTTTTCCAGCCAAATAAGCAAAATGATATTCTAATTTTTCTCCAGCTTTTAAAGGTGTTGATCCAAATGAGCCTAAAATTCTTCTATCTCCCGGAGGATTGTAGGATGTTTCTTCAATCCACACAAAACCGGGTTCAACGCCATTTGTTCCATAATGTAATGGGTCTGAATTTCCAGGGAAAGAGTATCGTGTTGGAATAGAAGTTACAATAATTGAACCCTGAAAACCATTTCCGCCATAATATAAGGTGTCGCCATATCTCCATTTTCCGTTTAAATAATTAAAATATTGTTGTGGAGTTGATGGATCTGACATGTGAGCTGCAGCGCCAGCATAAGTATAATAGAAACTATATTGCAAACTTGCAAACTCATTATCAATAATTCCATCATTAAATCCAAAACCGTTGATTGTTTGGGAATTGGAAATACCTGGCTTATCGTCTAAGTTATTATTTTCAAATTTTACACCTTTTAGTAATAAGTTACCTATAGTTGGTAAAGAATCGTTAAAACTTGGATCACCATTTTGATCAAAATTATCTCCATTATACGCATAAATTAATCCATTTTCGACATTTGTACCGACATAATCATCATTGAAACCACCTATGTCAAAATCATTATGAATACCTACTGAAAGAGAATCATAATTTCTTGTAGTTCGATTAAATATTTCAGATTTATAAAAAATAACTTCTTTTAGGGAGTCTTCGCAATCAAAAGAATAAATGTAAGAATGCAATTCAACTCCTAAACCTTTGTTTTCCCAATCATTTTCATGTTGATGAGTAATATTTAACAAACATCTTGATCCTGGAAAAGAAGGATAATCACCTTGTTCAGGTTCATAAATTCCATTTTGGTTGACATCAATGAAGGGAGCCAAATTTTCTGCTTGTCCAAGTGCAACATCGCCATGTGCAGGCCAGTTTTTGATTCCGTTTGGCATTTCATAGTTTGGAATATTCGACTCAATTGCAAAAACATGATAAATGCACATACTTCTGTCAACATAGAAGTTTTCATTAAAATTATGGACGATTTTGTGGTTATATAAATTGTAATCAGTATATGGTCCAGGTTTATATAAATTATTTTTAAAAAGTGATGTCTCTCCGAAAATATTTTCATTATATTTTCCAACGATGTTAAGACTTGAACCATATATTAAATTTCCAAAAAGATAATCGCCTCTACTACTTCCATTTTCATCTGCATTAATAAAATCGGGCCCAATCCCAGATCGAACAATAAAATTTGGGAAATTTGCCTCCTCATAATATTCATTCGAGTTAACAAGGATGTTATTATTCATGTAATTGCACATTAATGAATTACTAGAGTTAACAAAACCTGATCCTTGCAAGCAAAGTGGAGCACTTCCGAAAACCAATGGGAAATTATTTAAATATGTTAGAGTTGAAATGGGAGCAGATGAACTCATGTCATTATCAAGTATTAATTGACCATTTTCAAAAACATTATAACCAAAAGGAGAAGAAAAAAACTCTTTTTCTAAATCATTATTTTGATATATCTGAACACTTGAAATGTTAAGTTGTAAGCTATCAACAAGCTGCAATTCATTAAAATTCGCTGTATTCAAATACTTTTTTACTGAATATGTTGGTGGAGCTATTCTACAAATTATTTGATTTGTTGAATGGTTTACACCAAAAAGTTGTAATATCCCTAAATCATTGATTTCAATAGGGTTTGCAACATTATCTATGACCTTTATTCGAACCAAACTCGATTCCGAACGACAAAATACGTGCATGTTGTTTTCGTTTTCAAAGAGCACATGAGTGTTTTTGTTATGAGTAAGAAAAATAGGTGCAGGATAATCAAAAGCTCCTAAAAATAAATTTTCTTCGATGGCTAAAGTTGAAGGATCAATTTTTAACATTTTCATGCCGACATTACTTTCCACATAAAAAATATAAATTTTTCCAAATTTGTAATACGATTGGAAATAGGCATTTCGCAATTGAACAGGAAAATCTAAAAACCCTGCGGATTGCGTATAATTTTGATATTTATAAACTTTTAAACCTTCCGAATTGTTGGAGGCTGAATCTTGACTCACAATAAATTGGTTTTCACCAATTTCATAAACCTCAATGATATGTTCGTTCGGACTGATGTAATTTGTTGAAAGATGAGCAGAAAATGTTTGGTAATTTCCGTTTAAATCTAGTTTTACCCATTGTACTTCGGTTTCAACAGAGTCAGCAAGGCGAACGCCAAGTGCACCATTTGTTATTGCTGTGCCATAAAAATGTCCTGGTTTATTACTAAATGGACCTATTCTTTCAAAAAAACCTTCATTAAATTGCGCATTTAAAAGAAAAGATAATGAACTGGCAAGAAAAATGAATAGTGTTTTCATGATAGTTATTTTATTCAAAAGTAGAAATTAATTCTAAAAAAGACAATAGTTTTTTTTACAGAATTATTTATTTTTACACAAATCAAAAAATGAAAGTTTTCTAGTAATTTTGTTTCATGAAAAAAGTAAAAGTTGAAATTTGGTCAGATGTTGTTTGTCCTTTTTGTTACATTGGAAAACGAAAATTTGAAGCTGCAGTGGAAAAAATGTCTTTGCAAAATCAAATTGAAGTTGAATGGAAATCTTTCCAATTGGATCCCACAACTGTTCCAAATGAAAAAATTGATGTTTTCGACTACCTTGCTACTCGGTATGGAAAAGATAGAGATTGGTCAGTTCAAATGCACAAATCTGTTGTTGAACAAGCAAAATCTGTAGGCTTAGAGTATAATTTTGACAAGGCAAAAATTACAAATACTCATAAGGCACATCAATTGGCTCAACTGGCTAAAAGTATAAATCAAGGCGATGCTTTAGAAGAACTTTTGTTTCAAGCTTATTTCACCGAAGGAAAAGATTTAAACAAACTTGAAACTTTAATTGAATTGGGTGAAAAAGTAGGTTTAAGCTCGGATGATATTCGATATAACTTAGAAAAACAAGTGTATTTTCAAGCAGTTAAACAAGACATAGAAGAAGCACAAACTATTGGCGTGAAAGGAGTTCCGTTTTTTGTTTTTGATAGAAAATATGCTATCTCAGGTGCTCAAGATGTTTCGGTTTTTCAAAATACGCTGGAAAAAATTTTAGAGGAAAATTAATTTATTTTTCAATCATTTTTGATTTACAGGCTTTCTAATAAGCAGCAAAGGCGCGGAGCACTCAAATTTCTTCAAACAAAGCGCTTAAAGGTTTTCGTGATTTTTTCAAATGTTGGTAATTATCTTCTGGAGAACGATAACCCAAAGGACAAAGTAAACTAACTGAAAGAGATTTTTCTTCTAAATTCAATAGTTTATTGATTGCGACTTGATCAAAACCTTCCATGGGAGTTGCATCAATTTTTAGTATTGCAGCAGATTGTAGCAATAATCCTAATGCAATGTAGGTTTGTTTCGATGCCCAAGTATCCAGTTCAGAATCACTTTTTGCAAAAACAGAATTTTGAATAAAGTTTCTGTAGCCACTTAGTTCATGCACTTCTTTTCCGCGAATGGTCGCCATGTTTTCTACAATGAAATCAAAGTACGAATCATCTACTTTTGTAAAATTGCAAAAAATAAAAAGATCACTTGCGTCGACTACTTGTGCTTGATTGTGTGCACAAGCTTGAATTTGTTTCCTTAAAGCTTCGTCTTTAATATGAAGCATTTTAAAGGGTTGTAATCCAATGGAAGTAGGCGTTAAATTAATCGCATGTTTTAAAATCTCAATGTCGTTTTCTGAAATTTTTTTTGAGGAATCATACTTTTTAACGGCATATCGCCATTTTAGGTCATCTATGAGTTGGTGCATCTGTTACTTTATTTATGGCTAAATATTTAATAGTTAAAGCTGTTTTTCTTTTTGTCTTGACACAAAAAGAAACAAAAAAGTCAAGACTTATTTTAAGGTATTGCCCTTGGCACCGGACAGAAAATTCAAGTAAATGCTTAACGCATTAGCAAAATCTTGAATATTTCTGTCCTATACTGTAAAATCAGTCGCTGTCGTTCCACAACAATTTACGGAACTTAATTATTTTCTTTTCTATCTAATTTTAATTTATTTCCAAAGGGATGTCCATGATTAAAATCTTTGCATCTTGATTGATTTCGATTTGGAATTCTTCACAATCAAAAACAGCAATTGCGTCTCTTTGTTCTAAAACTGCTTCATTTAATTTGATTTCTCCCGAAATCACAAAAAGGTAAACGCCATTTTCTTTAGATTTAAGTCTGTAGTTTGTTTTTTGCAATGCTTCAAAATTCCCCATGTAAAACCATGCATTTTGATGAATCCAAACTCCTTCATCTTCAGGATTTGGTGACAAAATTTGTAAGAAATTATTTTGCATCGCCTCAACATCCAACGTGATTTGTTGGTAACGTGGTTCAACATTCTTTTTATTTGGGAAAAGCCAAATTTGCAACAAATTACAGATTTCATTTTCATTGGCATTAAATTCACTGTGTTGGATGCCCGTTCCAGCACTCATAACTTGCACATCGCCAGCAAAAATGGTAGTTCCATTCCCCATACTGTCTTTGTGTGCCAATGCACCTTGAAGCGGAATAGTAATGATTTCCATATTATTATGTGGGTGGGTCCCAAAACCCATTCCACCGGCAACAATGTCATCGT
>JBIKSI010000164.1:0-6397 GCA_044348665.1 Crocinitomicaceae bacterium | reverse complement strand
AAGGTGATTTTATTGGAATCAGACATAAAATGTTCCTATCTCACTCTTACGATCACCGAGTTGTTGACGGTTCTTTGGGCGGACAATTTGTTAAACGTGTTGCTGACTACCTAGAGCAATTTGATGTGAACAGAGAATTATAATCAAACACTAATTTATAACCCTATGAAATATAGTTTATTACTTCTATTAATTTTACCTTTTTTAGCTTTTAGTCAATACGATGAAGCTAAATTGAGGCAAATAATTGCAACTGCAAATGAACAAGATTTGGTTGTTGAAAACAGTAGAATGTTGCAAGAAGGTTACATTTATCACGCAAGTATTGTTGCTGATAAGTTATTAGAATTTGACCCTGAAAGTTGTAATTACAATTATAGAAAAGGCTATATTTTCCTAGAATTAAGTGCAGATTACATCAAAGCATTACCTCTTTTAGAAAAAGCAGTTGTAAACGTAGATAAGAACTACGACATGTATTCTGCCAATGAAAAAAGTGCACCAACGGACGTTTATTTTCACTTGGCTAGATGCTACCATTTGATGGAAAATTTAACAAAAGCGGAAGAATATTTTAATCTATTCTTAAAAGGAACCTTGTCTGGATCGCCTTTAATTCCTTTTGCCAAAATGTACCAGAAACAATTAGTTGTTGCAAAAAAACTAATTGGGGAACCAAAAAATTACCGTGTAAAAAATGTTGGAAACATAGTAAATACAAAAGGCCCAGAATATTCACCAGTTATCTCTTTAGATGGTTCTGCCTTATATTTTACAAGTAGAAGAAAATGGGCTGACACGGTTGCAAGCGCAAAAGTTAGAGCAGACGCTCGAAATAATTTTTATCCAGAAGATATTTATGTAAGTTATTTGGATTTTGATAGTACATGGTTAGAAGCTGTTAAGCTGGAATTTTGTGACCCTGAACAAAATGAAGCAACCATTGCGGTGAGTTCAGATGAAAGAAAAATATACGTATATCAAGATATTACTGGTTTCGGAGATATTTACTCTTCTGATTTCTCCTCTAATAAATTTCAAGAATTACAAGCATTTAGATCAAAAAATGTAAACACCAAATATTGGGAAACACATTGTACTGTTACACCAGACGGTATGCACATGTATTTTACCTCTGATCGACCAGGTGGTTTTGGAGGAAGAGATATTTACAAAATTTCAAAATTACCTGATGGAACATGGAGTGCACCGCAAAATTTAGGTCCTACAATCAACACTGAATTTGATGAAGAGTCACCATTTATTGCAATCGATAATAAAACTTTATATTTCTCATCAAATGGTGAAACTTCAATGGGTGGATTTGATGTTTTCCTTGCAATAAAGGATGAAAATAACATTTGGTCAAACCCAATCAATCTTGGTTATCCACTAAACTCTTGTAACGACGATTTGTTTTATACAACAACTGTTAACGGTTTAAAAGGTTATTTAACTTCGTTTAGAAAAGATGGTTTTGGTGAAAAAGATATTTATGAAATTGAAAATGATTTCTTAGGTTTAAATCAACTTGCTGTATTCAAAGGGAAAATTAAAACCGTCGACAATAAAAAATTCCCAGAAGACATGACAATCACAGTGAATTGTTTGGATTGTGCAGATAATTTAAAGAGAAAAGTTTATCCAAACATGAGAACAGGACTTTTTTACAGTGCTTTAGAACCTTGTCGTCAATATGAGTTAATTTTCCAACACACAGACGGAACTATAGAGTTTTACAAAGAATTGGTTTCAACTTCTTGTGAGAAAAAATACGACGAAATTTACCGTGAAGTTCTTTTAGACGTTGATAACATGAAAATCATCACTTACGATACTACACGCCTAGTGATTAATGATGTAGAAGTTAAAGTTGGTGATGATGTAGGAAAAGTAATTAATATTAATCCAATTTATTTTGATTTCGACAAATTTGATATACGTCCAGATGCTGCTGCCGAACTAGATAAAATTATTGCTATCATGAATGAATATCCTCAATTAGAAATTGAATTAGGATCTCATACGGATTGTAGAGGTAAAATGGTTTACAATGACTGGTTATCTCAACAAAGAGCAACTTCATCTGCAAATTATATCAAATCAAAAATCACAAATCCTGAGCGAATTTTCGGAAAAGGATATGGTGAGCGTAAATTGTCAAATAATTGTGCCTGCGAAGGGAAATCTGAGAAAAAACAATACGCAAAATACACAGCAGGACAACATCAAGCGAATCGTAGAACCGAATTCGTGATTATCAAATTAAAGTAGGATGAAATTAAATCTTGATAGGCCAATTGCTATTTTTGATCTTGAAGCAACTGGCCTCAACATTTCTAAGGACAGAATTGTTGAAATTGCTATTGTCAAGATTCATGTTGATGGAAGTGAAGAAAATTTTTGTTCCCTCGTAAACCCAGAAATGGAAATTCCGCAGGAAGTCATTGACATACATGGAATTACAAACGAAAAAGCAAAGAACGCACCTACTTTTAAAGAGTTGGCTCCAAAAATAATAGATTTCATTCAAGATGCTGATTTAGCTGGATATAATTCAAATAAATTTGATATTCCTATGCTAGCTGAGGAATTACTTCGTGTGGGGAATAATTATGACTTAACGAAGAAAAAATTTGTTGATGTTCAAAATATTTTCCATAAAATGGAACAACGAACATTGGCAGCAGCTTATCAATTTTATTGCAAAAAGGATATTGAAAATGCACATTCTGCATTGGATGATACCAAAGCAACGTGGGAAGTTTTAAAAGCTCAACTGGAAAAATATCCCGATTTAAAAGGAGATGTAAACTTTTTAGCAGATTTTTCTAAGGGAAGTCAATTCGACTTGGTTGATTTTGCTGGTAGGCTTGCGAAAAATGAAAAAGGAGATGTCGTTTACAATTTCGGAAAACACAAAAACAAAAGTGTAGAAGAAATTGCGACTATTGAACCAGGATATTATGGCTGGTTTATTTCTGATTCAACTGATTTTCCAAAGTTTACTAAACAAAAGCTGAAAGAAGAAATGGATCGCATCAAAGCGAAAAATAAAGCACAAAATGAAGCGATTTCTAGTTCAAAGTTAGAGGATTTAAAAAATAAATTTGGATCAAAATGAAAATAATTTGTATTGGTAGAAATTACAGCGAACATGCGAAGGAACTAAATAATCCCTTGCCAGAAAAGCCGGTTTTTTTCATGAAACCTGATACAGCGTTGTTACCCAAAAGAAATCCTTTTTATTATCCTGAGTTCACGAAAGACTTGCATTACGAGTGCGAATTAGTATTTCGAATTTGTAAATTAGGTAAAAATATTGCTCCAAAATTCGCTCACACATACTATGACGCTATTGGTTTAGGAATTGACTTTACCGCACGAGATTTACAGCAAGAATGTAAAGAAAAAGGCTTACCTTGGGAGATGGCAAAATCTTTTGAACACAGTGCTCCCCTATCTGAAATTTTTATTCCAAAAGAAGAACTGGATTTGAAAAACATCGATTTCTCACTTTTTCAAAATGGAAATAAGGTTCAAAGTGGAAATTCAAAAGACATGATTTTTGATATCGACCAAATTATTGTGTACATTTCTCAATTCATGACCTTAAAAATTGGAGACATCATTTTTACCGGAACTCCAGCAGGTGTTGGACCTGTAAAAATTGGTGACACCTTGACTGGTTTTATTGGTGAAAAGCAAATGTTTGAATTAAAAATTAAGTAGTTTAATTCTTCTTATTCAAATCTAAACTCCCATAATAAAAAGTTTCTTCATCCCTTAACCATTTGGTGATGGTTGTGATTTGTCCAGTATGGTAAGAAAAATGCTCTATCACGTGAATGATTGCTGAAAAAGATGTTGTTTCAAAGCCTTGAATTACTTTTCCTTCAAACAATTCGTTTTCATCCATGTTTTTGAGTGTAACATTCAGATTTACCTTCACATTTTCAAGCAAAAATATCAAATCTGCCTTTCTGATATTCCGTTGAATTTCAAATTCTTCATCCCTACTCCTGTTATCTGGATCTCCCCCAATTCCAGAAATAATCCATTGTCGGGCATTTCCACACAGATGCAAAACAAGATTGCCAATAGGTGGAATTTTTTCATTTGGACTTTCCCACAACTGATGATTATCAATCAAACTCAAACATTTAAAAATTCTTGTATAACTTTCTTCAAAAACACGAATTTTAAATTCTTTTACCAATGCTTCTTTTGTACTCATTTTCAAGTAGTTTTAAATAATTTTAGATAAATTTAAAAAAAATCTATGAAAAAAGCAACTAAAATAAAGAAAATAACTATATTTGTGCTCTGAAAAGAAACATGGTGGTTTTAGCTCAGTTGGTTAGAGCATCGGTTTGTGGTACCGAGGGTCGTGGGTTCGAGCCCCATATTCCACCCCAAAAAGGATTGTCATTTGGCAGTCCTTTTTTAGTTTTAAATCTAAATTCAAACTGAATCAATTTTCCCTATGATAAATTATTTTACAACTTACGGCCTAGAAAAACCAACATTAATTCAAGAAACTTATTGTCCCACTAAGTCGAAAAATTCTGTATTATTAGCCAATACTGGCTCAGGAAAAACGCTTTCTTACCTTGTAAAACTTGCTCTCTTTTTAGAGGAAAACCCAAATGAAACAGTATTAATTTTATCTCCAACGAGAGAATTGGCGGTACAGGTGTACGAAGTACTCACAAAATTAAGACTTCCTTACAATTCAATTTTATGTTACGGCGGACATTCCTTCAAAAATGAAAAACTTCAATTTTCTCAAATTCCGCAAATCATTGTTTCCACTCCAGGTAGAATTTTAGACCATTTTGAACGTGGCACGGAAGGTTTAAATGCTTTTACATCATTAATTATTGATGAATACGATAAAACCTTAGAATTTGGTTTTTTGAATGAATTAGAAGCGATTCATAGGTTTTCGAAAGATTTAGTGCATATTCAACTGATTAGCGCAACAGAAATAGAAAAATTACCTTCCTTTTTGGAGCATATTGAATTTGAAACGAGCAATTATTTAGAGGAAGAAAAACCAGATTTACAATTTTTCCAAGTAAGTGCAGAGGAAAACGATAAATTAAAAGCCTTGGCTTTGTTATTGACCACAATCAAAAGCGAAACAACCATCATTTTCTGTAATCATCGTGAAGCGTGTGAACGCATTTCCCAACATTTATTCGAATTTGGCAAAGAAAATGTACTTTTTCATGGAGGTTTGGAACAGTTTGATCGGGAAAGGGCTTTGATGAAATTTAAAAACGGTTCCGTTGATTGTTTGATTTCCACAGACTTAGCCTCCAGAGGATTAGATATTCCTGATATTTCTCACATCATACATTATCATTTTCCACAAAGTTTAGAAGATTTCACACATCGAAATGGACGAACGGCAAGAATGAATAAATCGGGTAAAATCTATTTAATTCATTCTGAAAAAGAACCTTTGCCCGATTACACTTCTTCCTCCAAACTCGAAAAATTTTCATTACCAACTGATTTTGAAGATTATAGCAACACCTCTTGGTTAACACTCTATCTTAACATTGGTCGCAAGCAAAAAATAAGAAAAATGGACATCGTTGGCTTTTTAACTAACGATCTAAAAATCCCTTTTGAAAAAATTGGATTGATTCATGTTGCAGACAATTATTCCTACCTCGCATTAGACAAAGAGCACTATTTTGCAAACAAAAATCTATTCCAAGGTGGGCTAAAAATCAAAAAAACGAATGCGAAGATTAATGTTTGTAGGTGAAAATTAAAGAATGTTTCTTAGATAAAAATTATTATTTGACCAAGCCTTTGAATCACAAGATGATGAATAGAGCTAAATTTTGGACAGCTTAAACTTTTAAATTGATTATCATTTGTCGTTGTTTCGAAATGAGATTGAGGCTTGGTTCCGTGATGGCGGTAGGTAAACTTCAATTTTTTATTTTAAATACAGTGTCTTTTTTTATTCTTGTAAAGAATTCAATGTATTCAATTTCTATTTGATTCTCGTTTATCAATTTCACCTTGTTTATTTTTTCAAAATTTATTTCATCTCGAGTAACTTTTTTTATTTCTTTTTCGAATAAATATAATTTTTTATAGACTTCGAATTCATCGTCGTGCATTAAGAATCTCTCTTCGTAACTTAGCTTAAAATTATTGTCATTATAAATTATTTTGTCCTCATATGTATTAAATAATAACATAAATGAATAACATATATAAGCACCCAACATTGGAAATACCCAAGGTATTACTAAAACCAAAGGACTAATTAGGGTCTGCTGAAAAAGTCAGACCCTAATTTGAACTAGATTTGAGTATTTCCTATTAGAAAAATAATTTTGGTGAATACTCAAAATTTTTGAAAGGATAA
>JBIKSI010000163.1:0-6405 GCA_044348665.1 Crocinitomicaceae bacterium | reverse complement strand
GAAGTAACCAATTCAGCACTACCGAAAAACTTTGAAGAAGGTCCACGTGTTGTAACAGAGATAATACCTCCAGTCGCATCACCATAATTTGCAGGTAAACCTCCAGTAATTACCGAAACCTCCTCACTAGCTGACTTTGGTAAATTTGAAGAACCACGCACTTTAATACCATCAATATAAAAGTATGTACCATCAGAACGAGAACCCCTCACACTAATTTCTCCTGAACCTTCGTTTGAGTTAACACCTCCTACAGTTGCAGCTACACCAGCAGCGGAACGAACAGGAAGACGAGAAATATCTTCACGCGTAATAGTTGCTCCAGAGGCACCACCATCACGGTCAATTAAAGGAACTTTGTAAGCTACAACTTTAACCTCTTCAATTTCTTTAACAGAAGAAGCTTTCCCCATTGTTAGATTGTCCAAAAAGGTTATTTTATCACCAGAAACAACTACACCTGTAGTCAAACTTGCTTGATACCCTTCACCTTCGTTTCGAACTTCAACATCATACTCACCTGGAGTTAATGAGTTAATTTGAAATTTACCATCAAAATCGGTATTTGCACCACCTTTAATGTTTCCATTTTGCTTCAAAAGCACTTTACAACCAAAAATTGGTGCTTTCGTTTTTTCGTCGATAACCGAACCTTTTACAGTCCCCAAACCTGATTGGGAAAAAGCGTAAGCCGTTGTCAATAAGACGCTTAAAATTAATAAATTGAGTTTTCTTAACATAAGTACAGTTTAATAATTATACTTTTATACATAATAAAGCCCGTAAAGATAGCTAAATGATTTGTAAATGATAACGAATTGTTAATAATTTTTAAAAAAAATGCTTCTTAACGAACTTTAACAAAGGTAGTGTAACAATTTTAGCTACAAATTATCCTTTTGAGCGAATTTGAATAATTTTATACAGGTCTAAGTTAGTAGTTAGGAGTTAGTTGTTGGAAGTTAGTAGTTAGTAGTTCTGATTTGAGAGTTGACAACAACACATAATCGGTTAACAAGTTGTTGGTTGATACCGATCTTGGGCAACTTCTTACAATATTCTTTTTCAACTTTTTATTTAATTATCTTTTAAAAAACGTAAAGCATTATTTTTATTAAGGTCATAAAATTTGCCACAAAAAAAATGGCAAACCAAAAGGAATGCCATTTAAAATATTCTGATTTAAGAATTAAGCTAAAGCAAATCTTAAAAATGCAGTAACTGTTAAATCTTTTTCTGAGTCAGCTAAAAATTGTTCAACTGTTAATTTGTTATCTCTTACAAATTGTTGGCTTAACAACGTGTTCTCTTGAAAGAATTTATTTAATCTTCCTTGAGAGATTTTTTCAGCCATTTCAGCAGGTTTTCCTTCTTGGATCGCCAATTCTTTACCGATTTCTAATTCTCTTTCGATTGTTCTTGCATCAACACCTTCTTTGTTTAAAGCAATTGGATTCATCGCTGCAATTTGCATTGCAACTTGTTTTCCAGCGTCTTCAGCAACTTCAGAAGCAGAATTTAATGCTACTAAAGTAGCCAATCTGTTTCCTGGGTGGTTATAAGCAGTAACTTTAGCAGCGTTCAATGTTGCAAAGTTTGATAAATCTAATTTCTCACCAATAACACCAATTTGTTCTGTGATTTTTTCATCAACAGAAAGTTTAGCATCGTATGGTAAAGCTTTTAATTCTTCAGCAGAAGCTGGCATTTTATCCAAAGCGATATCTACTAAAGATTGTACAAAGTTTCTGAAGTTATCATTTTTAGCTACGAAATCTGTTTCGCAATTCAATGCTAAAATCACACCTTGTTTACCATCAGCAGAAGCTTGAGCAAAAATAATTCCTTCTTTTGCTTCGTTATCACCACGTTTTGCAGCGATTTTTTGACCTTTTTTACGTAGGATGTCGATTGCTTGTTCAAAATCACCATTAGATTCTACTAATGCGTTTTTGCAGTCCATCATTCCTGCACCAGTTTGTTGACGTAATTTATTTACATCTGAAGCTGTAATTGCCATTTTTTTTATTTTTTGAGACATAAGACCTAAGACAAAAGACGTAAGACAAGTTGAATCCTAAATTAAAAAGGAATCGAAAGTCTAATGTCTTTTATCTAATGTCTTTCAATCTTGTTTATTAATCGTTTGATTTTTCTTCTTCTGTTGCAACAGTTTCTGTAACTGCATCAGCAACTACTTCTTCTTTATCAGCAACTTTGTCTTTACTGTTTTTTCTATCTTCCAAACCATTTTTAATTGCACCACAGATTTGATCTAAAATGATTGCAATAGATTTAGTTGCATCGTCATTCGCAGGAATTGGGAAATCAACTAATTTAGGGTTTGTATTTGTATCTACGATAGCGAAAACAGGAATGTTCAATCTTTTTGCTTCGTTCAAAGCGATATTCTCTTTCAAGATATCTACCAAGAAGATTGCAGAAGGCTGACGAGACATGTCAACGATAGAACCAAAGTTTTTCTCTAGTTTTTCTCTTTGACGAGTTTTGAATAAACGCTCTCTTTTAGAAAGTGTTTCCCAAGTACCATCAGTTTTCATTTTGTCGATAGACGCCATTTTACGGATAGACTTACGAGTTGTTTGGAAGTTAGTTAACATACCACCTGTCCAACGCTCTGTAACGAAAGGCATATTTACTGCCTTTACTCTTTCAGAAACGATTTCTTTTGCTTGTTTTTTTGTAGCAACAAACAATACTTTTTTTCCAGATTTTGCAATTTGCGTCATCGCAGCACAAGCTTGATCTAGGTGAGCAATTGTCTTATTAAGGTCAATTACGTTATACCTTTTTTCTCACCGAAGATGTATGGAGCCATAGCTGGATTCCACTTTCTTTTTTGATGTCCAAAGTGAACACCTGCATCTAATAATTCTTGAAAAGTTAATTTTGACATTTTAATTTTTTTTAATTGTTTACGTTCCTTTAGTAATCAGCTGAGAGAGGGAGCTTTGGGTAAGAAAATAAGACTAAAGACATAAGACAATAGACTTGTTATTCTGACTTTTGGACGTGTACTCTGACGCTTGGATACTAAACTTGTCAATTTTAAAGTTAAATATTGAAAAACAATATTAACGTTTAGAGAATTGAAATTTCTTACGCGCTTTTGGCTGACCTGGTTTTTTACGTTCCACCATTCTTGGGTCACGTGTCATTAAACCTTCCGCCTTAAGAGCTGGTTTCATATCCTCTGAAATTTTAACTAAAGCTCTAGAGATTCCTAAACGAATTGCCTCTGCTTGTCCGTTAATTCCACCACCCATAACATTCACAACTACGTCATATTGACCAGAAGTTTCAGTTAAGTTAAAAGGTTGTTGAATTTTAGATTGAAGCATTGCAACCGGAAAAAACTCTTTGTAGTCTTTTTTATTTACGGTCACAGCACCAGTACCTTTTTTAAGGTAAACACGTGCTACTGAAGTTTTTCTTCTTCCTAATGTGTTAATAATTTCCATACTTATTTGAATGAATCAAGGTTAATAACTTCTGGCTTTTGAGCCTCTTGTTTGTGTTCTGTTCCAACATAAACTTTAAGGTTTCTGAATAAATCACGACCTAAAGTGTTTTTTGGCAACATTCCTTTCACCGCTTTTTCAATCAAACGTTGTGGGTGTTTTTGTAAAATCTCTTGAGCAGTCAACGATTTTTGACCACCTGGGTAGCCCGTGTAACGAATGTACTCTTTGTTTACTAATTTAGTTCCTGAGAAAGAAACTTTTTCTGCATTGATAATAATTACATTATCTCCGCAATCTGCATGAGGCGTAAAGTTTGTTTTGTGTTTACCACGAATTAACTTCGCCACCTTGCTAGCTAAACGACCAACTGTTTGGCCTTCAGCATCTACTAACAACCACTTCTTTCCAGAGTTTTCTTTGTTAGCAGAAACGGTTTTGTAACTTAATGTATCCACTTTTTTATTTATTAAATAAGACAATTCCCCTAATTTGGGGGTGCAAAGATATGAAACTAATTTTTATTAAACAAGTGTTTTTGAGGAGAATTTTGGAAAGAATGAAGTTTGAGTCCCCAAAAAATAAATTTAATAATTTAGAAAAGAAAAATATTACATTTGATAATTGAATCCTGCCCCACTAAATTATTAAATATTTTTTTGCAAGTTTCATTTAATTTTTCTATATTTGAAAGAAAATTGTAAAATATGAGACTAACTATTATTTGCATAAGCTGTTTATTTTTTATAAGCAAAAAAATTTATTCACAATCACTTGTTAATAAGGAATGGGAAAATAATCATGGTAATCCTCTTGGAATGGATTGGACAAACAGTAAAACCAATAATGCAAATGAATTACTGCATGTTGGAAATACTTTTGTTGCTCAAGAAGGCGCTGATGTAAAGACAACAAAATACGACAACAATGGTTTGGCTTTATGGGAAGCAGTTTACAATTCTCAAGAAAATTTTAATGATTATGGAATCGCATTAGAGGAAGACAGCCAAGGTAATATTTACGTTTTAGGAACCACAGACAATAATAATACGGCTACAAATTTTGACATTTTATTGTTGAAATATGGTAATAATGGAGCATTACTTTGGTCAACTAGTTTCAATTCTTCTTTTGATAAAAATGATGTTGGTACCGATTTAAAACTGGATGAAAATGGAAACATTTATGTTTGTGCAGTTAGTGAAGTAAGTGCAGGAAATCAAGATTATTTAATTTTAAAATATACAAATAATGGTACATTAATATGGAGTAACCGTTATGATTACGCTGCTTTAAGTGACATTCCAATTGGAATCGATTTTGATATAAATGGTGATATTTTTTTTACAGGTGCAAGTGCCTCTAGTTTAAATAATTGGGATTTTACTATTGCTCGCGTTTCTTCTCTTGGAAACCTAACAGGTGATGCTCGCTTTCCACTTCCTGGAATTGGGTTTGATCAGCCTTTGGCATTTAGAAAAGACATTTTCAATAATACATATATAACAGGTCGTACTTCTACTGATGGAATTAATTATGATATTAAAACTATAAAATTGAATCCATCATTTGTAGTTCAATGGGAACGAACTCTAGATTTTGAAGGGAAAAATGATGAAGGACAAGCTATTGATATAGATGAAAATGGGAATGTTTACATTGGAGGATTTGTAAGTAAGGCAAACAATATTAAAGAGGCAATTGTTGTAAAATACGATGCCAATGGAAATGAAATTTGGAACAAAAAATATAAAGGTTCTGATGTGAGTGCCGATGCGATGATTAAATCTTTAAAAGCAAAAAATAACGATGAAATTTATATACTTGGAGAAGAAAAGGGAAATAACGGTACAAAAGATGCAGTAGTTTCTAAATTAAATGGTCAAGGAGGGGTTAATTGGCAAAAAAAAGTTACTTCAACGGCAGATGATAAACCAAAAGCAATTCATGTTTCAAATAACGGAAACGTTTTTGTTTCCTTAATTAAAAACGGACAGTTAAATGAATACAGCAATATTAAATTTAATGAATATAATAAAGGAAAAGAAGTAGTTCTAAGTCCAAGTGGTAAACCTTTATATGTTGCACATGAATTAGTCGTACGTTTTCATCAAAACGCATTAAAAACAGCCGCTATAGATAATACAATTGGGTCAAAAGTAGCTGTATTTGGAGATTTAGATTATTTTTTGAGACCAAATGCATTATTGAGCTTTAATGATGCCTTCAAAAATTTATGCGTTGAAAATAAAAATTCTACCATTGCTAATCCTTGTGGAATAAAAGTTGTGAAAATTTTTAAAGAATTAAAGACAACAACCACGACCACGACTAATAGACTTGGGGACATAATAAATATACCTGATTTTTGGACAACTTTATTACTTGTTTTTCCTCCTGAAGTGGATATCCAGCATGCTACTGAAGCACTGAAGAGTATACCAAGTGTTTCAGTATACTCAGAACCGAATTATATTATAGAATTAACAAGTCCGCCAAATGACCCTTTATACAATTTGCAAACTTCATTATTTTATGAAACTTTTCAAGATGATGACACGGCACATATAAATATGCAAGAAGCTTGGGGAATTGTGCCGAAAGGATGAGAGGATTTTGTGAAGTGTGGAGTTTTTGACACTGGAATTGAATATGGTCACCCTGATTTTGGTTATGTCTTGAATGATACAGCAAGTGGGAAAATTCAAGGATATGATTTTGAATTTGAAATCAATATGAGAAACAACATAATTTTAAATCCTGATGAAAATGGTCATGGCACTAAAACCGCAGGCATAATAACCTCAGTTCGATTAATAAAGTGCCAATTGTAAAGATAAATCTACATCATATTTGATAGCTGGTTTTTTAGGAAAAAAGCTATACGCAATTAGGCCTGAAATAAGATTTGAAATGAAGTTAG
>JBIKSI010000162.1:0-6441 GCA_044348665.1 Crocinitomicaceae bacterium | reverse complement strand
TTTCCACTTACCGTTTTTTGGGTTGGAAGAGAACCATTACTTATGATGGCAATTTTAGAATCTGTTTTCCCATTTCTCGAATAGATTTCAACTATTTCAGAAAGCTTAGAAAGTCCCATTAAAATTACAACAGTTCCATTCAAAGTACTTGCTTTTTCAAGTTCTGGATTCAATTTTCCATTCTCCAAAGTAGCTGAAAAAACGTGAAAATTATTACTCAAACCTCGATGAGTTACAGGAATTCCAGCTAAGGCAGGCACTGAAATAGAACTAGAAATTCCAGGTATCACTTCCGTTGGAATTTCATGTTTTTTAGCCTCAAATAATTCTTCCGAACCTCTTCCAAAAACGAAGGAATCTCCGCCTTTTAATCGAACTGCGTTGCCAAATTTCAAGGCAGAATCTACTAATAATTGGTTGATTTCTTCTTGAGAATAAGCTTTGAATCCTTTTCGTTTTCCAACGAAGATTTTTTTTGCAATTGGTGCGTATTCCAATAATTCTTCATTCACAAGTGCATCGTATAAGATGACATTTGCTTTTTTCACGGCATTTAGACCTTTTACTGAAATGAGTTCTAAATCTCCTGGTCCAGCTCCAACAAGTGTTATTTTTGGTGATATAATTGTTTTCATTCTTTTTAATTTTTTTTTTAATTTTACTGGTTCTTGGTCAAAAAATGTGAAGCTTATTATTTTGTCATAGTTTTTGAAACAAAAACATACGCCAAAACATCTATATTCTTACTTTTTACACGGAGGACTGCAGTCCTCCGTTACAAACATATCTCGGCACTTACGTTTGTTCTTCAAAAGCTTTGCTTTTTCTTCCTCTGGAGTCCTTTTACATGGTTTTTGACAAAGAACTATTTTACTTTTTCGCTTTTTCAACAAATTCTTTGACTTCTTGATAATAGCGCATCGCGAATGCTTCACCTGCTTTATTTTGATTTATTTGCAATAAAAATTTAGAAAAAGCTTTATCTCCTTCAAAGCCGTAATTTTTGGCAAGTGCATTATCAAAATCATCTATAATTCCTTGGTGCGTATTGCAGCGAATTTTTTCTCTTAAGAGTAATGCTTTTGCGGCATGAATTCCCGCAGCATAAGTAAAATATATTGCATCTGCAAAACGATTATCTTGAGCAGCCTCTTCAGCTGAAAGTAATTTTTCTTCAGCATCATAAATTAAAGTGGCAACTAAGTCGATTACAACGCCAGCACACTCTCCTACACCGATTTCAGTCTTATATTTTTCCTCACTTCCCCAATCTAAAAAATCTGAATCTTGAATTTTAGATGTATCAGCTAAAGGCTTTAATAAGTCATAAAAATATTTATTTCCTTGGCGCTCGTAGTAGGAATTAAAACTCTCGTCTTCCAATTGATTTTCCAAGTAATTATCAAGTAATGTGCGAATAACATCCAACACTCGTTTACTTGGAAATTTAACTACTTTATCGGCGATTCTACCAAAACCATTTCCCAAATTTCCACCACCCAAAAGTAATTGTAAAGCTGGTAAAGTATTTTTCTCCACCTTCATTGAACTACCGTGAAAACCTATGTGAGCCAAACCATGCTGACCACAAGAGTTGATACACCCGCTAATTTTTATTTTAATTTCTTTGTTGTAAATCAAATCTGGATATTCATTTCGAATTACTGACTCAATCTCTTTTGCAACATCAGTACTATTTGAAATCCCAAGGTTACAAGTGTCTGTTCCTGGGCAAGCGGTGATATCAGCCATGCTATTGTAGCCACTAGATGCTAAATTAATCGCTTCAAGTTCAGAGTATAAATCGAACAGATTTTCTGGCTTTACAAATTTTAAGAGGATACTTTGATCGATTGTAAAACGGATATCATTTGAGGCATATTTTTCGACAATACTGGCCAAAATTCTTGCTTGATTCGTAAAAAAATCACCAATTAAGACCTTAATAAAAACTGCCACATACCCTTTTTGCTTTTGTTTCACAACATTTGTCTGCAACCATTCCTTAAATTTTGGGTTATTTGAACTTTCTGAAATTTGAGTTAGATCAACTTCCTTTTCTTGAGTTTCGAATTTAACTTCAAAATTAGCGAGTTGAAAATCAGCAGGATCATATTGAACGGCTTTTCGCTCGATTTTTATCAAGTTTTGAAATTCTTGCAAACCAATTTTCGCCAATAAATATTTCATTCTGGCCTTATTTCTACTATTTCGTTCGCCATTTCTGTCAAAGACACGAATAGCAGCTTCAATGAATGGAATAATTTCTTCAGCAGGTAAAAATTCGTAAGCTACATGTGCCAAATATGGTTGAGCACCCAAACCTCCTCCTACAAGAACTTTAAAACCTTTTTGATTATCCACAATTTTAGGAATAAAGCCGAAGTCATGAATGAATGAATAGGAATCGTCTTTTTCATTCGAACTAAATGCAATTTTTATTTTTCTTCCTAATTCCTGACCAAAAGGTTTTCTTAAAAAATAACGAAAAACTAGGTCTGCATAGGGAGTCACATCAAACAATTCTTCAGAATCAATTCCAGCTAAAGGGCTCGCCGTAACATTTCGAACGGTATTTCCACACGCTTCTCTTAATGTAACATCATCTTTTTCTAAATCAGCCCAAAGTTCTGGCGTTCGATCAAGACTAACGTGATGAATTTGAATATCTTGTCTTGTAGTAATGTGTAAGCGACCAGTACTATATTCCTCTGAAACATCGCAAATTCTTCTCAATTGTTGACTAGTTACTTTTCCGAAAGGTAATTTAATACGAATCATTTGAACACCTTGCTGACGTTGACCATATACGCCACGAGCCAAACGAAGAGCTTTAAACTTATCTTCGTGCAAGCTGCCTTCTTTGAAAGCTAGAATTTTTTGTCCTAATTCTATTATGTCTTTTTCTACTATGGTTTTAGTAGGAGATAAAGTTAGATTTTCAATTCCTTCTCTAAATGTTGCCATCCTATTTGTTTTATCGATGATTTTTAATAATCTATAAGTTCTATCTTTTTAATAGGACTTAAAAACGAGTGCAAAGTAAAAGATAAATTTTGAGTTGTGCAAGAACTATTTTAAAAAAAACAAAATAATTTGATTTCAAGACATTTTTTGTACTAGGACAAATGCAAGCTTTTTTTTAATTTTTCTTCCCGTTCAATCAAATCAGATAAGCTTGTTTTTGAAAGAATACGAATTGTAGCATCACGAACCTCCATGGCAACTTGCCTTAGCCCACAAGTTTCTTCATTTACACACTCTTCGCAGCTTTCATAAAAATTCAAACTAACACAAGGCAACAGCGCAAGAGGTCCACCAGAAAGTCGAATAATTTGGGTTAACACAATTTCATCAGGATGTTTTGCAAGATAATATCCACCTTGAGCACCCATTTTACTGTGGACATAACCACTATTTTTTAATTCTACTAAAATGCTTTCCAAAAATTTTCTAGGAATTTTTTCACTTTCCGAGATTTGGGAAATACGCATAGGGGTTTTGTCTGTAAAATTTTTCGCCAAACAAACCAAGGCTTTAATTGCGTATTTAGATTTTTTAGAAAGCATAGTAGACAAAATTACAAAAAAAAGTTTAAATCAGCGACGAATTGTTAAAAATTGAACGAAATTAGTCTTAAGCCTTTCAAATGAATTTCATGATTTATAGCTGAGCAATTGGTGTTCCATTTGCGGACGCTTCCAATAAAATTAATAGGAAATTCGTTAAAGGCAAAATATTTTGATTAACCGAAGCTTGTTCCAAGGCATTCATGTACTCTTGTCTCTTCTCAATTGGAATTACAATCCATGGATAATTCCCTGAAATCAACATAACATTCATTAAAAAGCGCCCTACCCTTCCATTTCCATCCATGTATGGATGAATGTAAACAAATATAAAATGACCTAAGATAGCTCTAACAAAAGCATTTTCTTCCTGTTCTAATAATTCAAAGTAAACTGGCATAACATCACGAATCGCATCTACATTCAAAGGAACATGTTTAGATTGTGCTATATAAACTTGATGCCTCCTATACCCCGCTAAGTCTGCTGGATTTAACAAGCCAACAGAAACACTTGGAGCAAATAATTCTCGATACCAATTAGATAGTTGTTCATCAACTATTTTTCCAGGATTTTGACCATCTAAAATCGCACTGATACTTTTCTTCACTTCGTTAAATGCTAACCAATATCCTCTTGCTGCCATAGCATCGCGCTGTTGCTTGTCAGCTTCATTTTCTTTTAAATCCCATTGACCAGATCGAACACGTTCGATAAGTTCCGGTGTAACTTTGTATTTTTCAATTGAAAGTGAATGATATGCATCCGTGACATAAATGTCGTCAATTTGTTTGAGGTATGCCTCCTTATTTAAAACCTCAAATTTTTGTTTAGGCAAATTTTGTAAGATGGTCTTTCTCATTTCTTGCCTAAGCAAACGGATTCTTGTTGCATAAGGCGATTGTTCACGTAATGAAATTTTCAGTTCTTCCTTTTCTATAAATGGATCCACTTCCCTGACATCATAGTCAAGGGATTTCATGGTTTTTAAAATTTCATCTGCGATTTTAACTTGACCAACATTTCTAAATGCGCCCACCAATCTTCCAGCCTTAACAGTATGACCACTTTCAAGTAGAAGAGCTAAGATTTCAGATGCATCTTTAAACATCGAAAGCACAGTTTTTACTTCGATTGGATTAGTGGTGAAAATGCTTGGTGTTGCGCAAATCAAAGCAGAGCTGATGGAAAGTGCTCTTAATTCATTTAGAATTACAATTTCAGCTTTTTTTTGCAAAGTTGATTGCATCACGAATAATGAAGTTGAGAAAGGTAAATTTGTAATACCATTGGTCGCCTTGTCAGCTCTAATAACCATTTGGCTTGGTATACTATCGTTCCCTGCATGAAGCATTAGAGATTGTTCTGCAGAAATACAATATTGATCTCCGAAACGGTCTTCCAAATATTCAGCACAGAATTTCCAATAAGATGTGTACCAGGAACTACTATCGCCCTGATTTAAATCATGCGGGGTAACAATATACCAACCTTTTAAAATTTCTTGTAGGAAATTATGTTTCACCAAACGTTCACGATGTGTTCGCGTGAAATAGTTTGATTTTAATGCTACCAAACCTTTGTCTTGCAATCCTTTAAGTACTTTAAGTGATTCCGTTAGTTTTTCATTTGGTGTTGCCATTTACTTTTGATTAAAATTATATTTTAATGTTGTACGTAAATTATATTTTAATGTTGTGTCAAAATTATATATTTATGTTGAATTTACAAAATTGTATTGTTAAAATTTTAGAAATGACTTATTCACCCTAACTAAATTATATAAGGAGACGAAGTAACTTTGCACGAAACAAAAAAAAAGGTATTCGAGAATGAAATAAATTATCTTATTTATGGAAAATCTAGTTCATGGCAAAGTACGGATTAATGGTCAATAGCTTTGGCTCATTATAATGAAATAAATTTGTATTTTTATCAAAAATATTTATACATGCAATTACCAAAGGATGAAAATATTTCGGTCTCATTATTAAGTAGTGTTTTTAATAATACAAGTGCCACTTATAAATATTATTGGTTTTTGGCTATTTTAAATGCAGTTGAAGAAGGTAAAGAATTACCAACTAAAAAAGACATGTTTTGTAAAATGATTGTAAATGCTTGGTATACTGTTAACTATTTCCATGTTTCCTTTGGAAAACAAGACAAAATACAAGAGGCAATTGAAGCAATTATTGCTATAGAAAAAATTGAAATTGATGAATCACCTAGTAAAATTTACGAAAAAATCTTTTATTCTAAAAATAGAGAAACTAGAAAAATAGTGAATCATTTTGACCAAAATGTGCCACATAAATTTTTAAGTCCTTGGTTAGGTTCTGGCAGTTTAAAGGATATTTATAACATGTCTCAAGAAAATTACGCTTTACCGCCATATGCTTTGTACAAAGATTACATTATTATACAGCCTGCATGGTTTGACTATTTTTATAAAAACCTTGGTTTACTGAAATCATTTTGTTATTGGCATTTAGCTAGATTTTTGCAAGTCAGAAACCCCAATGTGCCTGATATTACAGGTAAATTGATAAGACCTGAACGAAGAGGCAGTTTAAATAAACATAAAAAAGAATTTTGGGATATCGTCATTAAAAAACAAGAACATATAAAATGTATTTATACCAAAGAACCTCTTTACATTGGCACCTATGATTTGGAACACTTTGTCCCTTTTCAGTTTGTTGCTCATGATTTAATGTGGAATTTACTACCTGCTTCGCCAAGTTTTAACCTCAGTTCGATTAATAAAGTGCCAATTGTAAAGATAAATCTACATCATATTTGATAGCTGGTTTTTTAGGAAAAAAGCTATACGCAATTAGGCCTGAAATAAGATTTGAAATGAAGTTAG
>JBIKSI010000161.1:0-6462 GCA_044348665.1 Crocinitomicaceae bacterium | reverse complement strand
ATTGACTTTTAATGATTGATTGAATCCTTATTTTAAATAATAAGGATTTTTTTATTTAGTTAAAAATTTATAAATCAATATTTTAAGTTTTATTATCTAAATTAATTGCATTTTATTTTTGTACAAAGTCATTGAATAAAATAGTGTTAAGTATAACATTAATTAATTAAGATGAGTAGTATTCAAATGATTCAAGTCACACCAAACGAATTGGCAGACTTAATTTCTGAAAACGTAAAAACGTCAATTCAGAATCTCGCAAAAGGTTTAAACGAATTAAACCAACCACATCAAAAAGAAATAGTAAGCAGAAAAGAAGTTGCTGAAATGTTTGATGTAAGTCTTGTGACTATCCACGATTGGATGAACAATGACATTCTAAAGCCTTACAAAATTGGAGGTCGAACGTTTTTTAAACGCTCGGAATTAATGCAATTATTAATTAATTCTAAAGCGGTTTAAAATGGTTGTAATAAAAAAAGGGCAAACCCCAAAAGGCAAACCCAATTCTAAAAAACGTACTACTGACAAAAGTTTAACGTCTGAACAAAGATACAAAGATAATTCAGAAGAAACAAAACATATTTCAATTCAAAATATCATTGAAAATTCTGAAAAGTCAAATGCAACAAAAGTTAAAAATCAACTTTTGAGATTTTACGAATATCTTTTTGAAAATATTGCAACCGCTTCAATGGTTACTGATGCAACTGGTATTCCTCAAAAATGCTTAACACGTTACAAAAGAGATTTAGAGAAAAACGGAAAACTATTTGAATTAGAGAAAAAACATTGTAGAAAAACAGGTTTTAGAGCTTGGTATTTAACCACAAACCCCCAATTAATGCCAACTAATAACCAATTAAATCTTTTTGAAAATGGAAAATAAAGACATTCAAATAAATGATGAGTTTTTTAATAGCGTTGAATTGCCAAATGATGACTGGAAAAATGAACTCAAAGCTTTAAAAATCGATCCAAACGAAACAATAGAACCGCCAAAACCGATTTGGAACGTAACAGTAAATAAAATTAATTATATTTTAGGAACAAACGGAAATTTTTCAGTTATAATTGGAAAAGCAAAAAGTAAAAAATCCTTTTATGTTAACTTAACTTTGTCAACTTACATTAAAAACCAAAAATCAAATGGCGAAATATTGTATTTTGATACCGAACAAGGGAAATATCATTTTCAAAATGCAATCAAAAAGATTTGCACTAAAGTAGGTTACAATCCTAAAAACATACAAGCGTATCACTTTAGGAAATTAAGCCCTCAAAAACGCTTAGAATTGATTGAAAAAGCGATTTATAACACCCCAAATTTAGAACTGGTTGTAATTGACGGTATAAAAGATTTAATTACGTCAATCAATGATGAAGAACAAGCTTCAATGATTACAACCAAATTAATGAAATGGACAGAAGAACTTGACATTCATTTAATAACAGTTTTACATCAAAATAAAAGTGATACAAACGCACGTGGACACGTTGGAACAGAATTACAAAACAAAGCTGAAACAGTATTGTCAGTTACAAAAAACGATGAAAATAAAAATGTTTCCATAGTTGAAGCGGTTTATTGCCGAAATATCGAACCCGAAGCATTTGCCTTTGAAGTTGATGAATATGGTTTACCAAATATGATTGATGACTTTAAAAAGATTGAAACAAGCTTAAAATCAAAAAAAATACAAGTTCACGAAATTGGACAAAGTACCTACATTGAAATATTAACAGAAGCATTTAAAAATAATGAAGTTCTAAAGTATAGTGAATTACAAATTCAAATTGATTTGGCAATTCAAAAAGTTAGTGGAGTTGATTTAGGGAAAACCGCCATTCAAAAAGCAATAACATATTTATCAAATTTGGGCTTACTTAAAAAGCAAGGAAAAGACCATTCGCCAAAAGCGGTTTATTCATTTATTCAGGTTGCAGAAGAAAAGACAAACGAAATTATTCAAAATGAACTGGACATTTAACTACTACATTAATTTAACTACACTGGGCTATTATGTATAGCCCTATTGTAGTATAGTAGTAACTTTAATAGTACACTAATGTAGTAACTAATGTAGTATTGTAGTATTGAAAATCAATTAATTAGATTAAAAAAATGAGTGAAAACCATAAAAATTTTATTACATACGTTCGCACTTGTCAATTTTGGCAGTTAAGAATTAAAAATGCTAATTCAAAAAGTAGTATTCACATTCCTAAAAAAGTAATTCAAGAACGGTTTTTTCCTTTTCCAAAGTTTGATGTAAATAACGAATTAAACTACTTAATTCAATTAAATGAAATTCAAGTTTCAAAAGATAAAATCAAAAACGGAAATGAAGTTTATTATTATGAAGCAATCAAAAGTGGAAATATTAATTTAGAATTGCTTAAAACCTCATCAAAGGAACTTGACGAATTAGAAAAATCAATGATGAATATTTTAATGTTGGTATCGTTACCAAAGGAAATAAAAAGCAATTTGTTTTTTGACGTATTTATGAAATACAGAAATTACAACCTAAAAATATTTTTCACAATTGATAATTTTGGCGGTCGTATTTACACACCCATAACAAGTTTGAAAAAAGATTTAAGGGAAAAAATATTGATTAATAATGAAAAGACAATTTCACTTGACGTTGTTACAATGCAACCTTTGTTATTATCAAACATTCTTAAAAAGCAAATTGGAAAAAATGAATTTACAGAAACTATTGAAGCTGGAAAAGATATTTATTTAATGATACAAGAAAAAGCAAAACTTAAAAATAGAGATGAAGCAAAAGAAAAGTATTATCAAATAATGTATGGTAAAACAAATAATGATTTGAGTTTGATTTTTGGAAATGCTAACTGGATTGACTGGATAAATAATTTTAAAACTATTCCTTTTAAACACAACCCACGAACCCACGAAAAACCAAATTCAAATTTATCTTGGTTACTACAAAGCTATGAAGTTAAAACAATGCGGAAAATTTGGAATAAATTAATGTTTGAAAACATTCCATTTTTGACGGTACACGATGAAATTATCGTTTGTCAAAAAGATGAGGTTAAGACATTCCAAATAATGAATGAAATATTTGAAAATGAATTTATTTACCATAAGATAAGCAAAACAAAATGAATGATAACACCCCGATAAATACGTCAAATTACGTTGATGAAAACGGAAAATTTAAAAAAGGCAACAAAGGAAAACCAAAAGGAGCAGTAAACAGAACCACAAAGGACATTAAAGAATTTATTGTAAATTTTCTAAATGATAAATCTTTTGAAATACCTTTAATTTGGGCTTCATTAGAGGACAAAGATAAACTTAATCTATTTGTACATTTATCAAAGTTAGTATTGCCACGCACCCCCGAAATTGAAACAGAAACAAAAGAACCACAAGTTTTTGAAATTGAAATTGTACATAAAGACAATGAATTAGAGTTTGAAAAATTACCGCTGGAACAAAAGTTTAAAAAATTAGATTTATCTGATAATGAAATTCGAACCTATTTATTAAGTAAGTAGATTAATAGTAATCTTTAAATTATTTCGATATCTTTACAAATAAATTTAAAATTTAAATTATGAAAAAAATACTATTTATTGTTTTATCTATCACGATAAACTCAATTTTATTTAGCCAGAACAAAGCATTTATGTGCAATGGAGATACGCTTAATAATATTAGATTAAAAGAAAATTCAGTTTTTTATTTACAGCTAAATAATGAAGGTATTTATGACATGATTGACATACCAAAAAAGAAAATACATTATTACGTTTTAGAAAATGACACAACCTATTTAAATATTTTGGTTAATGGAGAATTTGTTGATAAAAATGTATTGCTTAATGAAGTAATGCTTAAAACAGACCCACTTAATTATAATAAAAAAATAGGTTACCAACAACTTGAAAAAGCTGGAGTTTCTTTAGTTGCTGGAGTTTCTATTTCAGTAGTTAGTTCAATAGTTTCATCGTTACTAATAAATAAAGAAAACTATAAAACTGCAAGTTTTGTAATGATTGGTGGAAATGTGTTTTCACTTTTTTTCATTGTAAAATCGGGAAAACATTTAATAAAATCGGGAAAACTATTATCGGAAAGCAGAAAAGAAACCTACTATTACAATAAAATGAAATTGTAAGTACTTTGAAAAAATTTCTAATGAGATAGAAAGAGAACTTTAAAAACAAATTGAATATTAATTTAGCCACCGTAATAAGTGGCTTTTTTTATGGTTTTATAGTTTTGTTGCACAAATGTTGCATAAGAAAAAACCCAACTAACTGAAAAACAATTAATTGGGTTCTTGCTTTGTGACCTCGTCAGGATTCAAACCTGAAACCTCTACAGCCGTAATGTAGTGCTCTATTCAGTTGAGCTACGAAGCCTTTCTATCTTTGTGCTCTATTCTCCCGATAATTATCGGGATGAGCTACGAAGCCTTTCTATCTTTGTGCTCTATTCTCCCGATAATTATCGGGATGAGCTCCTTTTGTGGGTGCAAAGATACTACTTTTATTTTGTTTTGCAAGAAAAAAATGAAAATTATTGTATTTCTGCTGATAATCCGCGTTCCAACAAGGCAGTACAAAGTGGTTCTAATTTTTCATATTCACCTCGTTTTACTTGACATTTGCCCTTGTGGTGGATGATTAAAGTGCACTGCTCCGCTTGAATCATTTCATGTTCACAAATTTCAACCAAACATGAAATCACGTGGTCAAATGTGTTGAAATCATCATTGAAAATAATTAAATCTCGTTGTCCCACTAATTCTTCTACAAGCGCGTGCTCTGGAGAAAATTCTACTTCTGTCATTTTATTTTTTTTTACAAAATTAATCTATTTTTATCATTCTCGCAATTTTATGAATAAAAGAATGTCGACATAATGTTGCTTTTTTTTCCTAGAAATTGGTTAGTTTTACGGAAAATTGAGAAAAACAAATTATTTCAACGGTTGTTTAATTATTTAAACACATTATCAATATTAAAATTCATCACTTTCTCAATGAAATTTATACAGAATATTAAATGAAAATAGGAATCGTTTTATACCCAACCTACGGCGGGAGTGGTGTTGTAGCAACTGAATTGGGTAAGGCACTTGCAGACAAAGGACATGAAATTCATTTTGTAACCTATTCACAACCAGTGAGATTGGGGAGTTTTAGACAAAATATTTTTTACCACGAGGTTTCCGTTAGTGATTATCCACTATTCGAATTTCAGCCTTATGAAACTGTTTTGGCAAGTAAATTAGTTGATGTTGTAAAGTACGAAAAATTAGATATTTTGCACGTACATTATGCAATCCCTCATGCTTCTGCAGCCTTCATGGCACAACAAATTTTGAAAGCACAAGGGATTGAGATTCCCTTTATCACTACCCTACATGGAACAGATATCACTTTAGTTGGAAAGGACCAATCTTTCGAACCAGTGATTACCTTTTGTTTAAATCAATCCAATGCGGTAACGGCAGTGTCTGAAAGTTTAAGAAAAGACACCTACAATCATTTTGGAACTGATCGAGATATTCATGTAATTCCAAATTTTATTGATTCATTGGATGAAATAAAACCTATTAATTTGGAAGTTCGACGCATGTATGCCAAAGATGAAGAAAAAATCATAACACATACATCCAATTTCAGGAAGGTTAAACGTATTGAGGATGTGATGAACATTTTCCACAAAATAAATGCTGAGGTTCCTTGTAAATTATTACTTGCTGGTGATGGTCCTGACCGAAGTTTGGCGGAAAGAATGGGAAGAGAGTTAAACATTTGCGATCAAATTATTTTTATAGGAAAAGTACGAGATACAAGCCATGTACTTGAAATTTCAGATTTATTCCTATTGCCTTCAGAAACAGAAAGTTTTGGTTTGGCTGCTTTAGAAGCAATGGCGGTTGGAGTTCCTGTGATCTCCTCCAATACAGGTGGAATTCCTGAAGTGAATATTCATGGTTATTCTGGCTATTTATCTTATGTAGGAGATACCGAAGACATGGCGAAAAATGCAATTACCCTATTGAAAGATGAGGAACAGCTTAATCTGTTTAAAAAACAGGCTTTGCAACGATCCAAAGATTTCAGTATCGACAAGGTACTTCCGATGTATGAAGAATTGTATGAAAGCATTTTGGTAAAATAAATGATGCTGCGATCAATTCATCCCAAATTACCCATGCGTGATAAATTGGTAACGAAAGAATTTTACCTTTCTAAACTTGGATTTGCAGACATAGGAATCCAAGATTTCCCAAATTATTTGATCTTAAAAAAAGATGAAGTTGAAATTCATTTTTTTGAATTTAACCCAACTTGCAGCTAAGTGCCGTTGATTTCCCATAAACACTGATTTTCATTTTTTTTGATTTCAGATTTGTGCACTACAGATTTTCGTTTTACGAATGGATAATTTTTGTACTTGAGTGCT
>JBIKSI010000200.1:0-4481 GCA_044348665.1 Crocinitomicaceae bacterium | reverse complement strand
CAGGATTAATGCCGAATGATAATGTAGAAAATCAACTTGCTAAAAATGTAAATTTAGTTTTATATCCAAATCCAAGTAATTCTATGTTGAATGTCGATGGAATTGAACTTGGTACATCGGTAAGAATAATTGCTGTTTCTGGAGAAGTAATGATGGAGAAAACGCTTGTTGATGATAAAATTATTGATGTTAGTGACTTGAATGCAGGAATTTATTTTGTTTCAACAATAATCAACGGAAATCAGGTTTTTGAAAGGTTTATAAAAGAATAAATGAAGTGATTCTTCAATTTATTTTATGTCATTACAATAGTTGTAATAGTATAGTAACAAAAAAAGGGAGAACAATTATAGTTTCTCCCTTTTTACATTTAAAAGTTTTTTTTAATATTTAACTTTTTTCCTCTAATTTTCCATCTGCATGTAATGCAAAACGACCTTTTGCTCTGTCGTGAACTTGGTCGTATTTCGGCCAAGGCCAGCCACCAAATTGCGTTTCGTGATAATCTTCAAAAGCTTGATTGATTTCTTCCTTGGTATTCATTACGAATGGACCATATTGCATAACTTGTTCATTGATTGGTTTTCCTTGCAACATTAAAATACTTACTGGTTCTGAACCTGCAATTAGTGCAATGTCAAATTCCGATTTCAATTCTACGGCTGAATACGACTTGATTTTTTGTTGAGCAAGCATTAGTTCTGTGCCTTCATAAAAATAAACAGTTCTATTAATACCAGGGGAAGCTTTTGGCAGTTTCCAAGTTGCTCCTGCTTCCATTTTGATGTTCCATACAGCAACTTCATTTGTAGTATCCGCAGCCCAAGAATTTGGCGGTGGAGTAGGAGCGAGGTGTTCATTTAATTTCCCAGCAATTACTTCCACTTTCGTTACTTTTCCATTCGAGTCTTTGTGCTCAAAATTTGGAATTGTATCTTGCCACAACATTTTAAAATGAGGCTCGACCATTTTATTCTTCTTTGGTAAATTCAACCAAATTTGAAATAATTCCATGGTGTTTTCTTTATCTTGGTGCAAGAGCGGAAACATTTCTGAGTGTTGAACTCCTTTTCCTGCTGTCATCCATTGAACATCTCCATCTCCATATCTTCCTGCTGCTCCAAGAGAATCTGCATGGTCGACCAAACCTTTTCTAACTACCGTAATCGTTTCAAAACCTCTATGTGGATGTCCAGGAAATCCTGGCACGGTTTTACCATGATACATTCTAAAGCCATCTTTAATGATGAAATCATCTCCCATGTGTCTGCCTTTGAAATAATCAGGATTTGGTCCCATTTTCTCATTTCCAGCCGGAAAGTAATCTTCATGGTGCACGCAAAATAAAAATGGATCTTGGGTTTCCCACTGAAAACCTAATGCTTTTGTGTTTTTGATTGGATTCATATCCTTTTCTTGATTTTTTTGAGATTCTTTTATTTGGCTTGACGCATTAATAAATGGTGTTGCCACAACAGATGCAAATGCCAGTGACATTCGACCTAAAAAACTTCTACGTTGTAAATCTTTACTCATGATTTCTAATTTGTTGTGCTAAATTAACAAATAAGATTGATATATAGTTTACCGTGGTAAATATTTTTTTTTCAATTAACAAATCTTTGTGAGAATTGCGTTGTAAAGTAGAATTTTTTTCATCCTTAATTATTTGCATGTTATTATTCCATCAACTCCCCATTCCACAGTTTTTCTAAAAACACTTTCCAAGGTAAAATCCAAATTCCATCATGGAGTCGTGCTAATGGTTCGTTGCAAACTAATATCAACTGCTTAAATTCATATTCTTTTGAGATTTGTTTCAAACCACTTAAGTGTCGTTGATTTATATTGGAAGATGATTTAATTTCGATAGCAATTTCGTCGCCTAAAACAAAATCTACCTCAATTTGAGAAGTGGTTCTCCAATAAGAAATGGGATAATCTAAACCCGAATAAGAACTGTGCGCTTTTAGTTCAAGGTAAATTAAGTGCTCAAAAGCATTGCCAAAAATTTCATTTCCAAAATCTATTTTTGGACGTTTTAAGAGGTAATTTACAATTCCAATATCGAAAAAATAAAATTTTGGAGCTTGAATCACTTTTCTCTTAGGTTTTTTTTGATATGATGGAATAAAATTACCAATCAAGGTATCTTCTAAAATTTGAAAATACTCTTTGATTGTTGGAGAAGAAACTCCACAGTCGCTGGCAATGTTTGTATAATTCACCATTTCACCATTACTGAAAGCTGCTGCCTCCAAAAAGCGATTGAATGAGTAAATATTTCTGATTTTAGCTTCAGCAATTATTTCATCTCTTAAGTAGTTTCCGACATAGGCAGAAATCATCCTTTTGGGATTGGTAGCTAAATAATGTCTTGGTAACAATCCATTATTCAAGGCTTTTAATAAATCAAAATCTGGAATTTCGGCACTTACCAAAGTATATAATTCATACCGTAGCGCTCTTCCACCAAGTAAATTGGATCCGTATCTTATAATTTTCCGAGGACTTGAACCGCTTAAAATAAATTGAACATCTGAATTTACAAGTAACCAATGAATCTCATTTAATAATTCTGGAATACGTTGAATTTCGTCAATAATAATTAGTTTGTTTTCTGGATTCGATAAAATTGTTTCTCTCAGTAAATTCGGGTTTCTTAATAGACGTTCGTAAACATCCGAAAGCAAGAGGTCAAACCACATCGCATTTGGAAATTTCTCCTTTAATAGCGTACTTTTTCCAGTTTGTCTTCCACCCCATAAAAACAAACTTTCCGTGGCGGAATCTTCGAAGTTTTGCCGTCTTATATACATGATATATTAAAATTACACTTTAAATTATCATGACAAATTAAAGTAGTACTTTAAATTATCATATTTCAAAGTTACGATTTATTTTTTGATATGAGTTAGTTTTGAAGGTGTTTTTTTTGATCTTTTTGAATTCAGTGGGTAGATTTTGCAAAATAATCTAATTGTATATTTACACCATTAATGTGCATTTTATCCTCAAAAAGGCTAACTAAGTTTTGATTTATTTTTGTTGAAGATTTATTAATTTAAATCTCTTTTTGTATATTTGAAAATATTCTTACAAATTAATCATTAGTTTTAATGAAGAAAATCTTAACCATTTTATTAATATTCACTCTTTCTTTTTTTTGCTTTAATCAAGAGTTAAAGGATCATAATAGCATCATAAGAGAATATTTTTTTGAAGGAATTGATTTAGTTGAAAATGGACAAGAACTAGTAGTAATTGTAAAGTCCCCTCAATCAAAATTTGCTAGAGAATTTGGTCACAAGCTATATTCCGATACAACATTTCTTAATCAAATTAAAAGGGATTTTTACGTTGAGAAAAAAATAGGAGAGGAGGATATTTTGTTTTTCTGTGGTTTTGATATGTTTTTTTATGTTAAATCTGGAAATAACTTAAAATTTTTCAAGCAAATTAATTCAAGTTGTAATGTAGGAAATCTTACAAGGAGAAATTTAGAAACACTAAATCAAAATGGTGTCAACTTAAATTGTGATACCATGAAACTAGCTGACCTTAAAAGAAAAAACACTGGTAAGAACAATTTAAGATATAAGTTTGATAATCTAATTTATTCTACTTCGGTTGAAGACAATATTTGGCAAAATAATGTTTTAGATGAAGAATATGTCGATTTTTATAATTCTTGTCATTTACCTTTTCATTATTATGATTCGTATTTTGAAACTGAAATTCCAATAGATACTAGCTTTTCTTTGAAAAGAAATATTGAACAATACTTAATAAGATATGGCATAGATTCTTTGGAGTTTAAGAACATAAATTATAGAATTCAAAATGAACATGATATAGGATTTAGTTATTTTTTTTCCAAAGCATTGCGGAATAGCAAGCCTTTGAAAGTTTCAATCTATTTTAATTATGAATATCTGGAAAACTTTAAAGATTTTACCTTAGTAAATTTAAAGGAAAAATATAAAAAAAGTAAGAGGAAGAAATTGTCTAAAGATGCACAAGAAAATCTGTCTAAATTTGGTATTTTGTATATTTACATATAGTTCGAGATTTTGTAGTCTTAAATATATGATATATTAAAATTGTACTTTAAATTATCATGACAAAATAAAGTAGTACTTTAAATTATCATATTTCAAAGTTACGATTTATTTGTGGAAATGTGTTAATTTTGAGGACGTTTTTTTGAGTTATTGCTCGGTTTTCTAATCTTTTGGATTCAGAATTAAATATCTTCTGTATAATTCCAAAGCTATTTCAAATTCATTTTTTTCAATTTTGTTTTTTGTTGCAACAAGAATTTTGTGAAGCTGTGAATCATAAGAAATTTTTCTTTTCTCATTATTTAGGGTCTGCTGAAAAAGTCAGACCCTAATTTGAACTAGATTTGAGTATTTCCTATTAGAAAAATAATTTTGGTGAATACTCAAAATTTTTGAAAGGATAATTTTTAGGCAATA
>JBIKSI010000075.1:0-16517 GCA_044348665.1 Crocinitomicaceae bacterium | reverse complement strand
AATTTTTCTTTTCTCATTATTTAGTTCGTGTTTAATTTCTTCATCAATAGTCGCCTTGATTACTTGTATTTGTTTTTTGGCATGAATAGAATCTTTTTGATAAACGTTTTCCGATCGGTAAAAATCCCAAAAATGTCTTAAGGTTTTAGATTTACTGGAACTTGAGTCGCTTGCAGTGATTATGTAAAATGGCTTTTTTTGATATTTACTTAAAAGTGAGTCGTTCAATTGAATTGATTCCGTTATGTCCTCAGGAGCTAAATAAAAGACCATCTCTAATTTTTGACCTGAACAAAAATGAATGATAGTTAAAAATAGAAATGTGATACTAAAAGTTTTCATTTCATTAAATACAGTTTTTTAATGAAAATGTTCATTTCTCCAACACTATGCATTTGAATCGTAGTCATTTATTTAAAAATCACAATAAATCTGTGAAAACACCATGTTACTTCTCAATCTCTCTTAAACTTTCCATTTTTTTGAGTTTCAAAAAGCCAGCAATATCTTCAAAATGTTCCTTCACACGTTTGTTCCCGAATTCAAACACTTTTGTTGCTAAACCATCTAAAAAATCTCGGTCGTGAGAAACTAAAATAAGTGTTCCATCAAAATCTTTCAAGGCATCTTTGATGATGTCTTTGGTTTTCATGTCTAGGTGATTGGTTGGCTCATCCAAAATCAAGAGATTTACAGGTTCTAACAATAATTTTATCATGGCTAAACGCGTTTTTTCTCCTCCAGATAACACTTTTACTTTTTTGGTAATGTCGTCACCACCAAACATGAAAGCACCCAAAATATCTTTGGTTTTTGTGCGAATATCTCCTTCTGCAATGTTGTCAATCGTTTCAAAAATTGTTTGGTTTTCATCCAGTAATGATGCTTGATTTTGTGCAAAATATCCAATTTTAACGTTGTGTCCAAGTTCTAATTTCCCGTCAAAATCTATTTCTTTCATAATCGCTTTAATCATGGTTGACTTTCCTTCTCCATTTTTTCCAACAAAGGCCACTTTTTGACCTCTTTCAATAGTAAGCGAGGCATCTTTAAAAACCAAATGGTCGCCGTAATTCTTTGTCAATTCATTCACCACAACAGGATAAGATCCAGAACGTGGAGCTGGTGGAAATTTTAATTTTAAAGCAGAAGTATCTAATTCATCGACTTCGATTATTTCTAATTTTTCCAACATTTTCACACGAGATTGCACCTGATTTGTTTTGGAATAAGTTCCACGAAAACGATCGATAAATTCTTGGTTTTCAGCAATCATTTTTTGTTGCTCTTCGAATTGTTTTTGTTGCTGTTCTCGTCTTTCTTTTCTCAATTCTAGGTAATGAGAATATTTCGCTTTGTAATCATAAATACGACCCATCGTCACCTCAATCGTTCTATTTGTAATGTTGTCAACAAATGCTCTATCGTGCGAAATTACTACTACAGCTTTCGCTTGATTGATCAAAAAATCCTCCAACCACTCAATGGATTCGATGTCCATGTGATTTGTAGGTTCATCTAATAAAATCAAATCTGGTTTTTGTAATAGTATTTTTGCCAATTCAATTCTCATTCTCCAACCACCACTAAATTCAGAAGTTTGTCGGGTGAAATCATTTCTTAAAAAACCTAGTCCAAGTAAAACTTTCTCCACTTCAGCCTCAAAATTGATGTCTTCAATGGAATAGTATTTTTCGCTTAATTCAGAAACTCGTTCAATAATTTTGTAATAATCGTCGGAATCGTAGTCTGTACGAACAGTTAATTCATGATTTAAAGTGTCGATTTCGTCTTTCATTTCAAAAAGAGAAGCAAAAGCCTTACTTGTTTCTTCAAAAACTGTTGCGTTATCTTCTGTCAATAAATGCTGCGGCAAATAGGCAATTTTGTAGTCTTTTGGTGCAGAAATAGATCCACGTGTTGGTTTGTTTATTCCTGCCAAAATTTTCAGCAAAGTGGATTTTCCAGCACCATTTTTACCCATGAGGGCGATTTTATCATTTTCATTAATAACGAAGGAAACATCGCTAAACAAAACGGATCCACTAAATTCTACTGCTAAAGCATCAATTGAAATCATACTATTTTTTTGAAGCGCAAAGATAGGGAATTAATTTTGTGTTCAAAAACAGATTTCTTTTTTCAAAGAGCGAAGCACGCCCCCGATTACCTCTGTGCTTATTCTTTCTTTTAAGGAATCGGTGAATGCTTCGCAATTGTAGCGGCATCCTTTAAAAAGTTGACGGAGGCTCTCCAAGTCAACTTTTATAAAGATACAGCGGATAGCGGGAAAAGGCGCATTATTACTAAAATGAAAGAATGTTAAAACATTTCAGCACTGTGAATTGTTTTCAATTTATGGATAATTTAGATCTAAATCGTGTGATAGAAATGGCTTGGGAGGACAGAACTCCTTTCGAGGCTATAGAATATCAATTTGGCTTATCGGAAGCACAAGTGATTGCTTTGATGCGCGGAGAATTAAAACGAAGTAGTTTCAATTTATGGAGAAAACGGGTGAATTCTGGTGTCAGTCAAAAACATTTGCAAAAACGAAATTCGGAAATCAATCGTTTTAAATGCACTCGACAACGAACAATTTCCAATAATAAGATCAGTAAACGTTGAAGGATTTCTTTCTTTTGAAATAAAAGCATGAAAGAAAAAATAAACCTTGTTTGGCTAAAACGCGATTTGAGAACTTTGGATCATGAAGCATTTTGGCAGGCTTCAAATTCGGATTTACCTTTCATTGCTGTGTTTTTGTTTGAAGAAAGTCAAATGAATCATCCTGATTGTTCATTGCGACATCTTCAATTTCAATACCATTCCTTACTCGAGTTGCAAGGAAAACTTGATTTGTTGAGGCAAAATTTTCTTTGCAGTTATGAAGAAGCAATTCAATTTTTCACACGAATTTCAGAAGTGTTTTCGATTGAAAAAGTATTTTCATATCAAGAATCGGGTCACAGATTGAGTTACGAAAGGGATTTACTTTGTCAACAGTTTTTTGATAAGAATAAGATTGAATGGATTCAATTTCAACGTGATGGAATCATTCGGAAATTAAGAAATCAAGTTGATTGGGAGCAGAAATGGGAATTAAGAATGCGTGAAGCAATTAAACCCATTTCTTGGAAAGAAAATAAAATTCAAAGTAAATTTGAGTCAAAACCATTACCTACAAATTTGTTGCAGCAATTGGAAAAATATCCAGTTGAATTTCAGCAAGCAGGGGAGAGTATGGCCTGGAAATACTTACATTCTTTCGCAAATGAACGAGGGAAGAATTACAATCGACATATTTCAAAACCAATGGAAAGTAGGAAGTCTTGCGCTCGGATTTCGCCCTATTTAGCTTGGGGAAATATTAGTATCCGTCAAGCATTTCAATTCATCAAGACGCACAGAAATTATGCAACTTACAAAAAAGCATTTGATGGAGCACTTATTCGACTGCATTGGCACTGTCATTTCATTCAGAAATTTGAGAATAATGTAAGTTACGAAACGATTTGTGTGAATAGGGGCTATGAAAAGCTAAATTATGCTGAAGATGAGGTAAAACTTGAAGCTTGGAAAACAGGAAACACAGGATTTCCGCTAGTTGATGCTACGATGCGCTGCCTAAAAATAACTGGTTGGATAAATTTCCGTATGCGTGCCATGTTGGTTTCTTTTTTGTGTCATCATTTATTTCAAGACTGGCGTAAAGGCGTTTATCATGTTGCGCAATTGTTTTTGGATTACGAACCAGGGATTCATTATCCACAATTTCAAATGCAGGCAGGTGTAACGGGAATAAATATCATACGCATTTATAATCCAATTAAAAATAGTGAAAAACATGACCCTGAAGGGAGTTTTATCCGACAATGGGTTCCAGAACTTCAAAATTGTCCTTCTGAGTTCATTCATCGTCCTTTTGATTTGAGTCCGATGGAGCAGCAATTCCATAATTTTCAGCTAGGAATAGATTATCCATTTCCAATTGTTGATCCAAATAGTCATGCTAAAAATTCGAAAGACGCTTTGTGGGAAAAACGTGATGAAGATGAGGTGAAACGAGAGAATTTGAGACTTGTTCGTGCTCTGGTTAAAAACAAAAGGAGTACCTAGATTTTTATAAAAGTTTTTTTTCAGCAATAAAGAAAAAAAATAGCGGTAACGATTTCTTGTCCGCATCAAGCACACAAGTTTAAAGAGCCCAGATTTACCTCGCTTAGCAACTAATATTTACTGATTAAAGAAAAATCATTTAGCGCTATTTGCAATAATATTTGCATTATAAATTTCAATGGACTCTAAGATTCCTTTTTTGTATTCATCCATTAATCTTTCTGTTTTGAAATAAAAATAATACATTCCACCTAAGGCACCTAAACTCCCATTCGCAGCAAGTAATTTACCTTTGCTTTTTTGTTTTACCTCCCCAGGTTCCAAATATTCATTTGCTTTCTTATCGTTTCTATATTTCACTGTTGCAATTAAACCCAAGGGAACTGCAACAATTAAACACCCTATTTGAGCATGGTTATTGTAAGGCATTTTATTTCTTGCCTCTAATGCTTTATTGAATTCTATTAAGGCGTTTTCATCTGCTTTAATAATGTTTTTTAATTCGTTACCCTTTTTATCTAGCTTAATGAATTTTCCTTCGATTCCTTTTTTAAAGCGAATACTTATTTTTCTGCTTGTGGGACCTGATTTAAATTGTCCATTCGTTGTTTGATATTGTTGATTGGAAAACTCGTCACTAACTTCAACATAGATTAATTTTGACTTTACTTCTTCACTTAATTCGGATTCTATTGATTCTTGGCTATAGGAAAAACTAACAATTGCTAGTGTAAAAAGGAGAGCTATTTTTGTTTTCATAAGATTATTTTCGGCAAACATAAAAAAAAAATAAAGTATGCAAGTTATTGTTATTTTTTTTGTTTTTATATAGATTTTTTTAAAAGTGGAGAAATTTCAGTTAAAAAATCAAAGATTGACAAAATTAAATGCTGGTTTTAACATTTGACATAGTTTTGTTTTTCCAGATTGCCTGGAAACCAGCAAACAAACTACTGGGCTTCAAATACTTTTGGTGCTATTTCTCTTTGTGTTTTCATTGTTTTGTAGAATTAGGAATTAAATTCCTAAATAGCAAAATTTTGCATTTTTGGTTTTATGCTGTAAAAAAAAGTCACCTTTGAACAAGAATTAATTATAATCGGAAAAATTAGTTTTGAACCAAGTGATACTTTTCTTAATCAAACTCTAAAACAATAGAAGTAACTAGTTGTTATATTTTCCAAAAGAAATTAAATGAAGAAATTTTCAGTTTCTGAGCTTGAAGAGATGGACCAACGTTTTCGTTCAAATTTAATTAACTCGATTTATGGTCCTAAACCAACTTTTCTTATCGGTACAAAAAATACAGAAAATCAGGAAAACTTAGCCATTTTCAATTCTATCGTTCACTTGGGTGCTAATCCAGCTTTGGTAGGATTTATTCAACGTCCTCTAATTTCAACTAGTCACACTTATAGAAATATTATTGAATCAGGGTTTTACACTTTAAATCAATTGAACGAAAATATGTTGCCACAGGCACATTTTACTGCTGCAAAATTTGAGGATGATCAGTCGGAATTTGAAAAGTGTGGTTTTACTCCAGAATACAGCGAAGATTTTATTGCACCTTATGTTTTGGAATCGTTTGTGCAAATTGGGGTAAGATTTGTAGAGGAACATCATTTAAAAGTGAATGACACGCGATTGATTATTGGTCAAATAGAGGAAATTCGAATTAAAAATGAAAATTCTCTTGCAGTAAATGGAATAATAAATCACGAATTAAATCTGGTAGCAAATGCTGCAGGTTTAGAAAGTTATTACAAGACGAAATTTATTCAAAATCTGCCACATCCAAAATTAGATAATTACCAAAATTACTTGCATGAAGGGCGTGAAAAAATCTGATTTACCTATAAAAATATGCAAAACTTGTCAACGTGATTTTGTTTGGCGCAAGAAATGGGAGAAAAACTGGGAAACGGTGCTTTATTGCAGTGATAGATGTCGAAATTCAAAACAAAAATAATCAAGTTATGTCTAGAAAAAATATTTTAATTGTTGGAGCAGGTAAAGGAATTGGACTTGCAAGCGCTAAATTATTAGCAACAGAAAATGAAGTTTTTGCAATTACAAAATCTGCTAGTCCTGAACTTGAAGAACTTACTTCAACGGTCAGATACGGTGCAATTGCAGAAGAAGTGAGTAATTTATCATCTTGGCTTCCTGAGAAATTAGATGCTTTGATTTTCTGTCCGGGAACAATTCGTTTGAAACCTTTTCATCGCATTTCACAAGAAGAATTTTTGGAAGATTTTCAGTTAAACGTCTTAGATGCGATTGCCACTATTCAAGCTTGCTTGCCATTGTTGAAAAAATCGGAACAAGCATCCGTCGTGCTTTTTAGCTCAGTTGCTGCACAAGTTGGAATGTCATTTCATTCTTCCATTTCGAGTTCAAAGGCTGCAATTGAGGGTTTGACAAAAAGTTTAGCTGCTGAATATGCACCTTTAATATGTTTTAATTGCATTGCACCATCTTTAACCTTAACATCTTTGTCTGAAAAGCTAACAAGTTCAGAAGAAAAAATTGAAAATGCGAGTCAGCGACATCCTCTTAAAAGAATCGGTTCTCCAGAAGATTTAGCTGAAATGGTCTGTTTTTTAAGCTCTTACAGATCTTCTTGGATTACAGGTCAAGTATTTCATGTGGATGGAGGGATGAGTAGTTTGAAATAAAAAAAAGGGATTCTCATTTCGAAAACCCCTATTTTTATTGTTAAGCTTAATTATTCTTTTACAATTTTTTGATGAAAGGTTTGTTTATCTGTCATAAGTTCAATGTTATAAACTCCACTGCTCCAATTGATTGCATTAATTTCAAAATCAGAATTTAATGATGAGCTTTCGAAAATAATTTTACCTTCTAGATTATAGATTTTAATTTTTTTCAAGTCAATGTTTTCGCTTTTTATAGTAAAACTACTTGAAACTGGATTTGGGTAAATTTTAAAACTTGAACCAAGATCAAACTCATTTAAATCAATATGGTCTATAGTGAGACAAGCACTCATTTGTGTTAAAAAGCAAGTCAAATCTGTTAATTCAACTGCGTATAAGCCATTTGTTAAAGCTGTAAAACTTTGTCCGGTTTGATTCGCAATTGGGGCATTTCCATTTGCACAATCTACCCATTGGTAAGTGGCATTACTTTCTAGAGAACTTAATACATTATCAACAACATTTACTTCTAAATTTAATATAGGATTAATGACAGTTAATTGAGTTGTTACAACACTATCACACCCTGAAATGCTTTGAAAAACATCAGTATATGTCCCAGATGAATTATAGGAATTACCATTAATTGTATACGTTTCCCCTGAGCAGATTGTCTGTGGATTGTTCGTTTCAAAACTTGGATTAACCGTTAATTGGGTGGTAACGATACTATCGCAGCCTTGCATGGAAGTTAAAATATCTGTGTATGTTCCTGTTTCTGAGTATGTATTTAATCCAATTGAATAGCTTTCACCTTGGCAAATAACTTGTGGATTGGTTACTTCAAAAGAATTTACAACAGATAATTCTGTAATAACCGTACTATCACATCCTAAACTTGAAGATAATACATCTGTATATGTTCCTGCAACTGTATAAGTATTCCCATTTATGGAGTAAGAAGCTCCGGTACAAATAGTTTGCGGATTATTGACCGTAAGTACTGGATTAACTGTTAAATACGTGGTAATCGTGCTGTCACAGCCATTTTGGGTTTGAAAAACATCAATATACGTACCACTTGTTGTATATGTATTTCCATTGATAGAATACGATTCCCCGTCACAAATTGAAAGATGATTTTCTTCTTGATAAGATGGAAGTACATTCAATTGAGTTTCAACAATACTGTCGCAGCCATTTTGAGAAATTAAAGTGTCAAAGTAAATTCCTGCAATTGAGTAAGTATTCCCATTGATTTGATAATTTTCACCTTCGCAAATACTTTGCACATTTTGAGAACTTGCTGTTGGTAAAACTTCTATATTGATGTCAGTATATGCGGTGTCACATGCACTAGCACCTGGTCGCACAGCATAAAAAGTATATAATCCATTTGCACTAAAATCAATGTTTGGGATAGTTAAAGTATTTCCAGCTTGAGTAAATCCATTTGGGCCTCTCCAGAAATATTCAGTTGCATTTGGAATCGTGCTTCCAACTAGATCTAAGTTAGAGTTTTGACATACTAAGCCTGAACCAGATATTGTTGGGCTTGTCAATAAATCATTACAAATAAGGAATTTATGTTTTGCATAATGTGACCATCTTCCATTGTCTTCTTTTACTCGAACATACAAATAATGAACTCCTAATGCGATGCTGGTTGAATTTATTTCAAAGTCCTCCAATAAATTTGTTCCAGGTAAAATAGAAATTGGAGTTCCCAAAGCTAAACCAGGATCTGTATCAATGAAATATTCTGCAGCAACTATTGATTTATTTACAGATGTCAATTGATCATTTACAAACAGCATTCTTTTTTGATAATGTCCCCAAATGCCACGATTATTTTTCATTCGAATGAACAAATTATGCACTCCTGGAGTTAAACCTAATGCAGAAATATTTAAGGTATGATTGATTTCCGTCGCAGGAGTGACAGAAATTTGAATCGCATTTCCAATTCCTGGATCTGTGTCAAAAAAGTATTCACCTTTCACAATTGTTGTGCTATTGTCTACATGAGGAGTGAGAACATAAAACATCGATTTATGCTGATGACTCCATTTCCCAAGGTTATTTTTTACTCGAATGTACAAATGGTGAATACCTGGTGACATTGCATTTGGAAGGGACAATGTTCCTGAAACAGTATTACCTGAAGTGACTGCCAAGTTTGTTCCATTTCCAACTCCAGGATCAGAATCAATAAACCATTCAGCAGCAACTATTTGTGTGTTGTTGATGACTAAAGGTTCGATGACGTAAATCATTCTTTTTTGGTAATGACTCCAAACATGGGCATCATTTTTTACACGAACATACAATTGATGAATTCCAGAATTTAATCCATTTGTTGGGATTGTCATCGAATGATTCACATTTGAATTGGCGGCAAAACTAATCGGTGTTCCAGCTCCTTGATTAGGGGCTGTGTCAAAAAAATATTCTCCTGACACAATTTGTTGCGCAACTAATGAAAAATTCAATAGTAAAAACAACAGCAACTGAATAAAAGTCTTATTCATAAGCTTTACTTTAGTGTGAAATGAATATTATTGTTGTGTTTTCGCGTTGAATTGAATATTTAAAGTTCCATTTAATGGAATTGTAGGATTCAAAACATCCATACTAATCATGTGTGGAACTTGGCTCGGCATAGTGAAATATCTGTAACGGGAGTCTGTAGTTGTACCATCAATCCAAGGGTGTGCACCACCATAGATTCCGATATCGCTTCCATCAGTTCCGTAGTTAATTCCTGGTGAAGTTGCTTGTAAGTGATAGTTTGCAAATGGTCCATTAGCAGGAGTTGAATAATTATATCCTATCAGTGTCGTAGGTAATACACCAAGGATAAAGGATGGATTTACGTTTATTATATTTCCTGTTCCAGTGTTTGTTCCAAATACGATATCACTAATTGCAAAATTTACGCCTGCATAAAACAAATTATTTGTCCAAGTTAAATCCTTGTTATTGTTGTCGTTATCAATAACTCCACCAGCTGTTGATTTATAAAAAATATTATTTGAAACAATTGCACCTCTTGAAGAAATTCCGTTTTCAATGATATTGTTACTAATCAAGTTATTACTTCCATTATTATTGTCTAAACCAATAGATTGTACAATATTATTAGTAAAAACTAATGAAAAATATTGTCCAGAGAAATTGTTAATTACATTTTGATATATTAATGCGTTATTTACTCTCCAAGCAGCATTTAAATATTGAATAAGATTTCGTGCAATTTCAAAATTAGAAATATAATTACATCCATTACATTCATCTAGGAATGTTAAAAAGTCTATTTTTAAACCGAAGATTTTTGTTCCATTTGCACTTGAAATTGGTGAATCTGAAAAAGTCATATTAATATTTGAAAAATATGAATTGTATTGAATTGCTTTGTTTGGTAAAGAGCCTTCACCAATAATAACTAGTGGTTTTTTTACATTTAATTCACCATAACTAGTTGCAGTTGCATGAATATACAAGGTGTCACCGGAATTCGCAGCATCATGAGCGGCTTGAGCAGAAGTAAATTGTCCAGGTGAATTAACATCATTGCTTACCGTGTGAACTGTTGCGTTGGAAATCAATGAAAAAGCAATTATTGATAATCCAGAAAGTAAAGTTTTTTTCATTTTGTTGTTTTTATAGTTTAATAATGCAAATTTGAGAATGTTTTAATTTTACAACTATGATTTCTCATCTGTTTTTTGTTGATATTGGTCATGTAAAAGTCTGATTTAAAACAATTTTGGGATTTTGTATTTCGATTCAAAAAAAATATATTGATTTTTTTTGAAAAAATCTTTGAAAATTAAAAAAAAGTACTTATCTTTGCAACCGCTTTCAACGGGAAGTTAGTTGAGTTTAAGCTCAGCTTGAATGCGAGAGTAGCTCAGTTGGTAGAGCACAACCTTGCCAAGGTTGGGGTCGCGAGTTCGAATCTCGTCTCCCGCTCAAAAATAAAGAAGTCCGCTCGGATGGTTGATCACGATAATTATCGGGAGGTAGACGCACCGAAGCAAAAGAAGTCCGCTCGGATGGTGGAATTGGTAGACACGCCGGACTTAAAATCCTGTGCCTGTATGGGCGTGCGGGTTCAAGTCCCGCTCCGAGTACAAAACCCTCTTAATCTGTTGATTTTGAGGGTTTTTTGATTTATAAAAATAACTTTGCTGCTGTGGATTGTTAAATAGTTTGCATCCTCACATAAAAATTGGTAAATGTTAGACCTATTATTATTTTTTAGTTATTTCAATTTTAAATTATTGATAAACAACAGCTTAATTTTCAATTTATAGTCTATCAATTACAACACTTCACGTTCCAACCACTCCAAACCATTTGCTAAATCAAGTGAACAAAATTCAAGGTGGATTACCCTTCGGCGTTTTTGAGATAGTGATTTTGAAGAAGAATGCAAAAGCAAAGGTTTCATTAATTGCACTCCACCTTCCCTAACTTCAATGATTGTAGGTGCGATTTGTGAGGTAATCTTTTCTCTTTCTTCATCAGAGAATTGTTTTGTGTGAGAACCTGGCACAACTTTTAAAGCTCCATTCTGATCATTAGTGGAGTCAAGATGAATGCGAATTGTAAAGATGTTTTTATGAATTTCAAGGGGAGGACAAACAGAATGTATGTCTTTCTTTTTTGTCCAAGCTTTAAAACCTTCCGTTTCAATTTTTTCTTTAACATTTATCGGAATATCCTGATGCCAAGTTACATACCAGTTAGTGTCATCGGGTTTATCAAAATAAATCGCCTTGCTTAGAAATGCATTGGAATCTATACTCTTTACCATTTGCAAAATATTTTCATTTATAAGGTGCATTTTTAAAGAAGGTATATCTTTCAATAATTTTCTCTTCCCAAATGTTTGTTCATCTTTATCTGCGAAGTAATCATGAAGTATTTTACCAATGAGGCGAATTTCGGTTCGTGTATAAACATCATTTAAAATTGCATACCCATTTTTTTGAAGTTTTTGCGCAGCAACTACAGCTTGAGAAACTGAAACTTGAGATTTGTACAGATCAAGGCTATTTTGAAACTTTTCCTGAATTTTGCGTTTCAATGACATGGGCTTTAAAACCTGCATAGAATCTCCAAAACCCAAAATTACGCGTTCCAATTCAAAATTTAGGTGCAAGTATAATTCTACGATGATAGAGCCATTTGGCAGTTCCTCTAATAATTTTTGAGAATGATGTAAGGGTTTTGTTATGACATAAGGAGCATTGCTAGCATTTATTTTTAAAACTATTTTTTCAACAAATCGCTCATCGAGAACCGTAACTCCAATCGTATTTTTGTAATAAGTATCACCATCGAAAGCCTCGTCAATATATTTAAGTTTTGAATCAAAATCTATTTTTATAATCCGATCCAATGCTAGTGTTACAATATTACTTTTGCCATTCTTTTTGCCTACTAAAAACCACCTGTTATTAAATTCTTTTAAAATAAAAGGATGAAAAGTAATTACTGAACTTTCATTTGCTTTAAACGATTGATAATTAATTTTCAAAACCATTTTCTTAAGAATGGCTTGATATAAAACATCCAAATGTTCCAATCCTTTCAATTGATCATTTTTATCCAAATGAATGATGGAAGGTCTATTCGTTTTTTCGGTGTAAATTTTATCTTCTAATCGTTGAATAATTCCACCCAACTCTGAGAACAATGAAAAGTCTTTGAATTGCTTCAACATTTCTACCGTCTCAGAAAGAACATGCATATCGTTTTCATTTAATGGAATATCTGTGATTGTAAAATCTGGATCTTCATAGCGATAGAATTTCTTGTCATAAACCTCAATCGGAGCATTATAACCCAATTTGTCACTTCGCATTAACTGAATATCTAATTGAATCGTTCGCTTACTAACATTTGTATCTTTTCCTTCATATTCATACAAAGCATCTGAACATGCTTCAATTAAATCTTCTAAAGTCCAGTTACGATAGCTGTTTTGCAAGCATTTATCAATTGTTCTATATCTTATTAACGCATTTTTATTTTGTGCCATGAACTAAAATTAATTATTTTTTTAATACTACGCAAAATAATTGCGTAGACCATTTAGAACTTTGTCTTGTTCAAATAGGAAAATACACAAGAACCTCTGTCAACAATGGGGTTGGCAGAGTTACCATTAAAAAAGAAAAAAATGAAAATTGACGGAAACACACTAATCGAACTTGGATTTAGACCTGGGAAATGGTTCAAAGATGCAATAGAACATATTAATACGAATGAATTGGATGAAAAAGATATGATGAATTATTTGGAACAATTCAGATTGCCAAATACAATTCCATTGAAATCAGAACCAACACCATTTTCTATAAACATAAAAGCTGAAAACGAATTGGAAATCGATAATGTAGAAAAAGTTATCGAATCTATGAATGAATTAATGAAGACTCCAACTCTGGTTGGTGGATCAATTATGCCTGATGCTTGCCCAACTGGTCCAGCGGGATTAATACCAGTCGGAGGAGTTGCTGTTGCGAAAAATGCCATTCATCCTGGGATGCATAGCGCGGATATTTGCTGTTCAGTCATGTTGACAGATTTTGGCAAAGTAGATCCTAAAGCGATTTTAGATGCAGCACATGCTAGCACTCATTTTGGTCCAGGTGGTCGTCCAAGAGGTAAGCAATTTGCATTGCCAACAGAATTAATTGCAAAGTTTGAATCTAATCCATTTCTTAGATCTGTTAAAATGCTGTCATTAGCACAAGAACATTTAGGTACGCAAGGTGATGGAAATCATTTCTTATATGTTGGAAAATTGAAGTCAACAGGTAACACCGTTGTTGTGACACATCATGGTTCGAGAGCTCCTGGTGCAAAATTATACGATCAAGGAATGCATGTGGCAGAAAATTTTAGAAAAATCTTATCCCCTGACACCATGAAACAAAACGCTTGGATTCCTTTTGATACGGAAGAAGGTCAAAATTATTGGGATGCATTGCAGACAATAAGAGAATGGACAAAGTTAAATCATACTGTTATTCATGATTTAATTGCCACAGAAACTGGTGCGAGTGTCGAAAATAGATTTTGGAATGAACACAACTTTGTTTTCAAGGATGGAGATTTATTTTACCATGCAAAAGGTGCAACTCCGTTAGATAGTAAATTTATGAATGATATAACTGGACCACGATTGATTCCATTAAATATGGCTGAACCAATCTTAATTGTTGATGGAGAAACAACAGCAAATAACTTAGGATTTGCTCCTCATGGAGCGGGTAGAAATATTAGCAGAACCACACATAGAAAAAGTAAGGGAGAGAAATTAATTGATGAGATTTTCGCTGAAGAAACAATGGGTTTGGACGTGCGTTTTTTTTCAAATGAGATTGACATTACCGAATTACCAAGTGCCTACAAAAGTGCTGAAACGGTAAGAAATCAAATGAAAGAGTTTGGTTTGGGAACAGTCATTGACGAAGTGCTACCTTTTGGTTGTATTATGGCGGGTGATTTTGAGAAAAATGCTCCTTGGAAAATGAAGAAACGTGCAAAAATGCAGAAATTGTAGTTGTTTGCAAAACAGAAATAACAAGAAATAATGAAAAAACTAAAGGAAATGTTATTCAAGTTCATGTCTCAAACTCTTTCGTTGAAGGAGTTTGAAACTTGGCTTTATAATGATGATTATGTAAATAGTCAATTATTGAAAAACGATATAATATTTGAATTAGTGAATATTAATCTAAATTCTAAACATGTATTTAAGGAATTAGAAAAATTTTGCTTCGCTTATTTTGACAAAGAAGAATGTTTAATCCAAATTGTAAAATATAATTGTGAGGTTTTATTAGAATACAAATCTGATGAAGCAATTGAAAATCTCATCAAAAACATTTGTTATTTCTATGATTGGAATAATGATTATTATCTTATTTCACAAATATACTATTGTGCCGATGACTGGGATCTGGCGAAAGATGGATACATTGAAAAGCAAGAAGTAAAAAATGAGTTTATAGTTTATTCAAAATCCTACTTAGAGAAATTACAAGGGTTGAATCGTGAAGAATCAATCCAGTTGCTCAAAAATGGAATAGAATTAAAAAAAGTAATTCCAGAACAATTAAAAAACAGTGAGATTGAAGCTAAAATTAAAAAATGGTTTCAATTTTGGAAATAAATTATTTTATTACGCAAAATAATTGCGTAGTTATGTTTTTACTTTGTACTATAAATAAAATAACAACACAATCCCTCATGCAATTTGGTATGGGGGAATTCAAGAAAAAATGAAATTATGAAAGCTCAAATACTTAAAAAATTACACGAAATAGAACAACAATACAATATTGAAATTCTTTTTGCGGTTGAGTCTGGAAGCAGAGCCTGGGGATTTGCTTCGCCAGATTCAGATTTCGATATTCGCTTTGTATATAAACGAAAAATGGAAAACTACCTTAGCTTGTGGGATTCCAAAGACAGTATTGAATTTATGACTGAGGATGATTTGGATGGTTCTGGATGGGATTTAAAAAAAGCAACATTGTTATTGGCAAAGTCAAATGCTTCCTTTTTGGGGTGGCTTTTTTCTCCGATCATTTACATAGATAAAAACGGAACATTGGCAGCTATGAAAAAATTAGCAAGAGATAATTTCAATCCAATTGCGGGATTTTATCATTACCATAGCATGAATAAAGGGTTTTATGAGCAACTGCAATCAAAAGATTTGAAACTTAAGGTTTTTTTCTATGCAACTAGAACAGCTTTTTGCGCTAATTGGATCTTGAAGAAAGAGACAATTCCACCAGTAGTTTTTCAAGAACTATATGAGCTGATCGATAGTGAAAGTGCTAAAGCTTTTGACTTACTAATAGAATGCAAAGCTAAAACAAATGAATCTGGACAAGCAGTTATTAAAGATGAATTATTAGCTTTGGTGACTGAGATTGTTCTTGAAAATAATCACTTGAAAGATTCGATCAAAGGAAATAAAGCAAATTTTGCTGATTTTGATAATTTTTTCATAAATGAAATATCATGACAATAGACGAATTAAAACAATCAGGACATATTATTTTTGAATGCATCAGTGGCAGTAGAGCTTATGGTTTAGATACCATAAGTTCTGACACTGATATCAAAGGAGTTTTTATTTTACCAAAGGATATTTTCTATTCTTTGGATTATATTGGACAAGTAAACAATGAATCGAATGACATCGTTTATTACGAACTGAGAAAGTTTATTGAATTGTGTGCAAACAACAGTCCCAATATTTTGGAAATGTTAAATGTTCCAGAGAAATGTATATTATATAAACATCCACTTTTTGAAGAGATTTCAATTAATCTTTTTCTTAGTAAGCAATGTGAACTATCTTTCGCAAATTATGCTTATTCACAAATAAAAAAAGCTAGAGGTTTGGAAAAGAAGATAGTAAATCCAATGGAAAAGGAACGTAAATCTGTCCTAGATTTTTGCTATATTTTGTCAAATGAGAAATCGATTGGACTGAAGAATTTTCTTGAAGATAAAAAGATAAAAGATAGCAATTGTGGACTAAGCCGAATTCCACACATGAAAGACTGTTATAACCTTTATCACTCCATTGAATTGAATTATTCGGGTATTGCCAAAAATGAATTTTTCAACGATGTGAACTTGAGTACAATTCCAAAAGGAGAAACTGCAATAGCAATGTTATTTTTCAATAAAGAT